>JAHOYS010000131.1 GCA_019038815.1 Desulfobacterales bacterium
TTAAGGACAGTCTGACCTTTAACGAGGAAATGGATGTTCCGGCAGATCTTGTCGTACTTGCAACCGGGATTGAACCTGATGATGTTTCAGACCTTGCCTCAATGATGAAGCTTCCCATTGGAACTGATAAATTTCTTTTGGAAGTCCACCCAAAACTTCGACCGGTTGAATTTCCAATAACAGGCGTTTTCCTTGCAGGGACATGCCAGGCACCCATGGATGCAGGGGAAACCAGTAATGCTGCAGGGGCTGCCGCTGTAAAAGCATCTGCTCTTTTAAGCAAAGGATATATAGAACTTGATCCCTTTGTGGCCCAGGTTGATATTGACAAATGCCAGGGGCATGGTTCCTGTGTAGAGGCCTGTCTTAAAGAAGGGGCCTTGAACCTCATAGAGACCAATATTGAAGGCAAAACCTATAAGAAAGCCCAGGTTACTGCTGCCCTGTGCCTGGGATGCGGTGCCTGTGCCGCAGTCTGCCCTGAAAAAGCCATTGATATTAATGGATGGGCATTAAAACAATATGAAGATATGGTTGATGCTATTGCTTCAGATGGACTTGCTGTCTGATGGATCCACAAAACTTCTTTTACTGGGAAAAATATAATGGAAAAAAGCAATAAAAACAAAGCGGCAAACAAAGCGGCCATGAAGGAATTACGGGTTCAAAGAAAGAATATGATAGCTGCAGCTTCATTGACAATGAAAACACAGAAAAAAGAGATAAAAGCCATCAAGGAATTCTTAAAGGGCCAGGCGGCAACCATTCCTGAAATTGCAGCGGCAATTGATATGCCGAAAGACAAAACTCTCTGGTATATGGCAACCCTGAAAAAATACGGCCAGATTATTGAAGCACAAAAAGAGGGTGCTTTTTTTAAATACTCTCTAAATGAACCGGAAAAAATTAAAGAAAAAGCAGAGGCCTGATATGAGTTTGGTAAACTTAGATTTTGCAGAAGAGTTAAAAGAGTATAGCGGGGATACCGCTCTTGAATGTTTTAACTGCGGGACATGTGCTGCTATCTGCCCCCTTGTCAATGATAATTTCCCCAGAAGAATGATTCGATATATCCAGGTTGGGGCAAGGGAAAAAATCCTTGAAAATTCAGATGAACTCTGGCGTTGCCTCCATTGCGGGCTGTGCACCCATACCTGCCCGAGAGAAGCTGACCCGGGTGAAATTATTCTTGGCTTGAAACGATTTGTTTTAGCAAACTGGAGGAAATCATAAACCATGTTTAATCCCAGAGATATAATTGAAGTCCTTGCCGCCAATGTAAGGCAGACAAAAAGTCCCTTTGGCATACCAAAATTTATGGTAAACACATGGTTCAAGGACCTCAGCCTGCATAAAGAGGGGGAATATCTGTTATTCACAGGGCTGATGTATCAATTTTCACCCTTTATTGAAACATCCACCCAATACCTTGAAAAATATGAAGACACTAAAACAGCCGACTATTTAAAATATGCCAAATGGGTTCCTGGCTATATTTCCGGTATTGGTCTTGCCATGATGACAAAGGGAAAAGAAAAAAGAAAAGCTGGCCAACCCCTTAAAAATATTGTTTACCTTCTTCAAAAATCAAAGGTTGATTTTGGTTACAGGCCCGAGCTGGATGATTATTCAGGGATTCTTCTCTATGATATGGGGGACCAGAAAGAATTTGTTGCACATGCTAAAAAAGTTGCCCAAAAACTTCAAAGTGCCGGGATCAAAAAAATCATTACTGTTGATCCCCATACCGCCTATGCTTTAAAAGAACTTTTTCCCAAATATACAGGCATCAGTTTTGATGTAAAACCATATTTTGAGCTTCTCAATTTTGAGCCCAAAGACTGCAGCCTTGAGGTCACACTCCATGATCCGTGTTTTTTCGGCAGATACCTCAAGGCATCGGATATAACCAGAAAACAACTGTCCAATATGGGAATATCCTTAACAAATATAAGGAACCAGGGTGAATTTACAAGCTGCTGCGGCGGGCCTGCTGAATCAATTTCCCCAAGCCTTTCCAATGAAATCATGGAAAAAAGAGCAAAGGAGCTGGAAGAACCGGGAAAACCAATTATTGCCTATTGCCCCATTTGCCTTGGGAACCTTAAAAAATCCAATGCCAATGTTGAGGATTTGTCCAGTTTACTGGCCAGGCATGTTTGATTATTCAGGTAAATTATTAAATTATTAAATTTTAGGAGAATAAAATGACTGAAAAAGTTGAAAAAATCATGTACCTTGCCACCTGCGGGGGAGACAATCCGGAAAAAGCCTGTGTGCCCTTTGTACTGGCTACGGCTGCCCTTGCCATGGATATTGAGGCAACCATTGTACTCCAGAGCAATGGGGTTTATCTTTTAAAAGAAGGTTATAGAGAAAATATGCTGCCTGGGGGAGGATTTCCCAACATAGACAAGTTGTTTAAGGATTTTCTTGCCTATGGTGGAAAACTTTTTGTATGCGGCCCCTGTATCAAAGAGCGTAATATTGATCCCTCAGAACTTCCTGAAGGAGCAAAAATTGGTGCTGCAGGCCAGGTGAATATAATGGCCATTGAAGCTGATGCTGTTTTGGTTTTTTAGTATAGGCTGTCTTTTTCTTTAACGGTAACCGGTTACCAAATTTTAAATATAATGAGGTGAAAAAATGGATGACACTGCCATTATAAATCCACCAAAACGAATTATCGATCTGGTCAATTTAAAAAAACTTGGATATGACCTGGACATTGCCTTATCTTTTGATATCGTTCCTGTAAATTTTGCCCATAAAAGTTATGAATTTCAAGCATATATTTTTCTTTGCGGGTATTCTGGAATGATTAACAACACTCCATTTGCTTTTAGGAAATGCTATGCCAAGGGATGCCCGAACAACCTTTGTCCACACGTATCCCAGGCTGTAATGATTGCCAATCGGTATTTAAAAAGGGATTATAAAAGATTTGCTGATGCCGGCATATTCATCAAAGAAATATTTTTCAGCCTCCAGGACATGATGGTCAAATACGACGGGGTTGACATTGAAAAAGATGCGGCAACAGGTGGTATTCTGACCATCCATGATTATATCAACATTGCAAAAGAGGGCAATGAGGTTGAGGTTCAAGTTGGCCTTGAGATTATTCCGGCTGTCGAACATTTTGCAAATCAGAAAAATGAACAGACCTTTTTCATGGCTGACTTTAATATCACCACCCTGGGGAGGAACAGTCAATTCCAGCGATGCTTAGCCTGTTTTCAGACCGATAAGGAATCCGAAGAAAAACCTGTTGCCCTGGTAACTGCCAATGATCGTTTAAAAATTTTATACAAAGAATTTAACGAAGCAAATATTCAATTTAAAACCGTTTTTTTTAATTAAGGAGAAAATAACGTGCATGCAACCATTCAAAAACCAATAGGTGAAATAGTAAAGCATATTCAACCCAACGAAAAGGTCTTTGTCGTCGGATGCAATAATTGTGCTTGGAAATGCTATTCCGGCGGTGACGACGAAACCGAAATGATGGCAAAACGCCTGTCTGATAGAGGGATTGAAGTAACTGGATATACAGCGCCGGGCCCCAAGGGAATGTCCCTGTGCAAACTGGATCATACCCGTAAGGTACTCATGGAAGAACATGAAGAAGAAGTTAAAAATGCGGATTCTTTTCTTATTCTTGGGTGCGGGCAAGGTGTTCACACTGTAATTGACGCAACAGACGGTGGCATGGTTCATCCGGGCTGCGACACTGTTTTCGGTGGGGAAACTGTTTCAGATACACATATAGAAGAGTTTTGTTCTCTTTGCGGAGATTGTATCATTGAATACACCGGCGGTCTTTGTCCCATGACCCTTTGTGCCAAACAATTGTTGAACGGGCCCTGCGGCGGTGCTGAAGACGGTCACTGTGAAGTTGATCCGGAACGTCCCTGCGGTTGGATATTGATTTACGAACGACTTAAAAAATTGGGACGTCTCGAACTTCTTGATCCCTATCAACCTCCCAAGAAAAATTCAAAATGGAGCCGTCCGAGAAGCCTTGAGGTCAGTCCGACTGAAGCCACATTCTGTTCCATCGGCGGGAAGGTTACTGTCAGCAATCAGGATTAATCGGTAAAGTTACGGATTAGACCCAAGTAAACCTATTGATTTAATGCAACAATCAAAGACATATATAAATTTTTAAGGAGTTCAACAATGAAACTGACAACCTTGTTTGAGAAAGGTGAATTTGTTATTACCGGTGAAGTCGGACCCATTAAAGGGGCCATACATAGAGATAAAAGTATAGAGCCAAGTTGCGCCATAGAGGCTCTCCACCTGAACCAGCATGTCCATGCCGTAAATGTGACCGATAACCAGTCCGCCGTTATGAGGCTGGGCTCCCTTGCCGCAAGTGTTCGGTTAAAGACAAACGGAATCGAGCCAGTTTATCAGCTCACCTGCAGGGATAGAAATCGACTGGCATTGCAGTCTGACCTGCTTACTGCCTATTCTCTGGGTATTGACAATGTTTTGCTTCTGACCGGGGATCACATTCAGCTTGGAGACCACAAGGAAGCCAAGCCGGTTTTTGACCTTGATTCAGTTCAATTGATCGACATGGCAAAGGGTCTTAAAAGAGGATATGATATTTCAGGTTCCCGGATTGAAAATTATCTTGACATGGCCTTTGGCGCAGTTGTTAATCCAAATTCCGACCCCCTTGAACTGCAAATCATGAAAATGAAAAAGAAAATTGAAGCAGGCGCACAATTCTTTCAAACCCAGGCAGTATATGATGTTAAAGTTTTTGAAAAATTTATTAAAAAAGTTGAAAAATTCAACTGTCCCATACAAGTCGGCATCGTTATCCTGAAATCGCCTCAAATGGCAAGATTTATGAATAAAAATGTATCCGGCGTTCATGTTCCCGAAGAATTAATAGATGAAATCGGGTCAGTTGCCAAGGAAGACAGGAGGAAAAAATCAGCGGAAATAGCAGGCCGGTTTGTCAAAGAAGTCAAATCCATGTGCCAGGGTGTCCATATCATGCCCCTTGGCTGGACTGATGTTGTCCCTGATATTCTTGAACACGCTCAAATCAATTAAGTTTTATAAAGAAACGTTAATCATTTCTTTTTTGCATGACGGTCAGGATTCTTGGTTTTTATCAATTGATTAAAAGAAAAAAATAATTATTGTCTGGTTAGTACCGGAATGATAACTATATGTGAGAGGATATGTCCAATGCCGATTTTTGAATATAAATGCAGCCAATGTAAAAAAGAGTTTGAAAAGCTGGTTTTTGCCGGTGAAGAAAATAATATTTCCTGCCCTGAATGCAAAAGCCTGAAGGTGGATAAAAAAATGAGTATGACAAGCTTTATGGGTAGCAGTATGGGTAAGTGTGCGGCAAGTTCACCCAAAGGCTTTTCATGAGCAGGATAAAAGTTTCCTTCAGTTGAAGGACAGGAAGCCGGGTCATTTAAAACAGGGAGTGTTGCTTGAAGAAAATTATATTTATAATTTTTTTATCTTTATCTTTATCTTTATCTTTTCATACCATAGTTTTTGCAGAAACTGAAAAAGAATTGTTCGATAAAGGTGTCCTTTTTTTTAAACAGGATCAAGTCCAGGAGGCCATTAATACATTCTCAAAGCTGATTGAAATTGCTCCCGGCAATGCAGATGCTTACAAAAATCGAGGGGTTTCCTATATAAAGCAGGGGAAAATTGATCTTGCGATTAAGGATTTTGAAAAAGCAAAGGAATTATTTCCTGAGTTGAAAGGGCTTTATAGTAATCTTGGGGTGGCCTGGTATTATAAAAAAGACTATGAAAAAGCCATTAAAAATTATGATATTGAAATTGAAATGGAGCCTGGAAATCATGTGGCATATTTTAACCGGGCTTTGTGCCATGGCGAACTGGGCAGAATTAAAAAAGCCCTTGATGATATTTCAAAAACTCTGAAGCTCAAGCCTGATTTTTACTGGGCAACCCGCTACAGGACCAATCTGCTTGCCGGTCAACAGGAAAAAGAAGATATCAAAACCGAAATAGCTGTTAAACAAGATCCAGGCGCTATGTATACCCTTCAGACAGGCGCTTTTCTCAATCAGACAAATGCCGGTAAGATGAAAACCAGATTGCTCAATAACGGGTTTGATTCAAGGATATTGGTTCTTAAAGATTCCAGGAACAGGAACTGGTATCTGGTAAGATCAGGAAGCTATGCAAATCAAGATGAGGCCCAAAAGGCTTTTTTATCATTAAAGGATAAAGTCGGCATAAACCCGATGATTCGTCCTGTCGGCACCTGGTAAAAGTGTCTATGCAGATCTGTTGACGGGAAATTCCCGGCACAGCTTTGACACCAGGCTTTTGATCTTCTTAAGGACCTCTTTTTTTGTCTGGTTCATCATTGCCATATCCATTAGTTCGATAATCTCTCTCATCTGGGGTTCTTCCATTCCCCTGGCTGATACTGCTCCGGTTCCCAGTCTTATACCACTTACTTTTCCCGGGTTGTTCTCATCCTGCGGCACCACATTTCGATTCAGAATAATCCCTGCCGATTCCAGGCAGTCCTCTGCAGATTGACCTGAAAGACCCTTGGATGTCAGGTCAATTAACACCTGGTGATTATCAGTCCCTCCGCTGATAATATGGTATCCTTTTTCCATCAGAATTTCTGCCATAATCCCGGCATTCTGAATGGTTTTTTTCTGGATGGAAATAAATTTTTCTTCTTGTGCAAGCTTGAAAATCAACGCCTTTGCAGCCAGAAGATTTACGGCACTGGTTCCCTGGCATCCCGGGAACACGGCATTATCTATTTTTTTTCCAAAAATTTCTTTGCATAAAATTACTCCGCCTCTGCCTCCCATCATGGTTTTGTAACAGGTAAATGTGACAAAATCACAATGGGGTACCGGACTCGGGATTACTTTTGCTGCCACAAGGCCGGCCAGATGAGCCATATCTGCCAGGAGAAAGGCAGATACCTCCCTGGCAATTTGAGACATTTTCTCATAATCAATCAGCCTCGGATATGAGCTGGCACCGGCAACAATCATTTTGGGTTTTACAAAATGAGCAATTTTTCGGACCTGCTCATAGTCAATCACTTCAGTTTCAGGATTTACCTTATAATGACTGAAATCAAAACATTTACTGGTAATAGAGGCTTTATGCCCGTGGGAAAGATGGCCGCCGTGGGGCAGACTCATGGATAGTACCCTGTCTCCTGTCTTCAGCACACTGAAATAAACCGCCAGGTTTGCGGATGTGCCGCTGTGAGGCTGGACATTGATATGTTCGGCCTTAAAAAGTGATTTGCCCCTTGTAATGGCCAGATTTTCGACCTTGTCCACATGAATACAGCCGGAATGAAACCTTTTTCCGGGATATCCTTCAATGGTTTTTGTATTAAACACTGACCCCATGATCTCCAGAATTGATTGAGGGGAATGATTTTCGGCAGCAATCAGGTTTAATGTGGTTTCAAGCCGGTTTTCTTCATCGCTGACAAGCCTGGCCAGATCCGGGTCGTCTTTGGATAAATATAACATAGAATGATTCTACTCCGATATTATGTATATTTGGTTAAGTCTTATTTTTACGGGTTTAACCGTGAATCGGAATGCCGCATGCTTTTAAGGAAACTTCGCCCATGATCTCAGCCAGTGTGGGATGCGCATGGATAGTATGGGCGATGTCCCTTGCAGTCAATCCTTTCTGGATGGCAAGGGTTGCTTCTGCAATAAGGTCTGTTGCATGGGCACCGATCAGATGAACCCCAAGGACCTTATTGGATTCTTTTTCAACAATCATTTTTGCTGTTCCTGCCAGCTCGTCTATGGCCTGGGCTTTCCCAAGGCTTCTGAAATTGACACTGAAAGCTTCCACGTCATATCCTTTTTTCCTGGCTTCAGATTCACTCAATCCAACCGTACCGATTTCCGGCATGGTAAAGATAGCTCCCGGGATCACATCATAATTCATGATACTTTTTTCACCCATGGCATTCTGGGCTGCGATTATTCCTTCATGGGAGGCCACATGGGCCAGCATTACCTTTTGAGGGCCGAGAATATCACCAATGGCATAAACACCTTCCACACTGGTTTCCAGCCGGTCATTGGCATCTATCCACCCCTGGGATGTTGTTTTAAGACCGATATTTTCCAGCCCTAAATCAGATGAAAGTGCTGATCTTCCAATACAGACCGCCATTTTTTCGGATTCAAGCATATTTGCTTTTAATTTTTTTGGTTTTGGATTATCTGTAAACGGGGATATATCCAGATGGACAAAAATCCGATCATCTTTTATGTCTGCGGATTTAACAATAGTATCGCAAAAAACAGCGATTTTTCTTTTTTTCATTTCCCTTAACAGCAACTTGGAACATTCTTCATCAACAGAAGGCAGGGGAAGCAGTCTTGACAGGGCCTCAACAATGGTCACCTTTGCCCCTAAAGCTGAAAATATAAATGCAAATTCACAACCGATCACCCCTCCCCCGACAATGACAATAGATTCGGGGATGTCCTCTAATTGCAGGATGTCGTTGGATGACAGGATATGACGATGGTCAAATGGAAAATCAGCAACATTTAATGGTTTTGTTCCTGTGGCAAGAATAAGCTTGTCATAGTCAAGTTTTTTTGTGTTGCCATCGTTAAATACAACCTCAACAGTCCCCAAGGATTTTATCACTGCCCTGCCCTTTTCTACACCAACACCACTTTTTTTCAGCAAAGATGCAATCCCTTTTCTCTGGACCTCCAGAATCTTATCCTTTTTCTCCATCAAAGCTGTCATGTCAGGGCTTACACTGCCCTTAACGTTGATACCAAACTGCCCTGCTTTTAGAAATTTAAGAAAAATATCTGCTGAATTTTTCATGATCTTTGAAGGGATACATCCAAAGTTCAGGCAGGTACCGCCAAGATTCTCCTTTTCGATCAGGGTTACATCTGCTCCCAACGCTGCTGCCCTGAGGGCTGCAACATATCCTCCCGGTCCTCCGCCAACGACAACAATTTTTGTTACCATACAATTCTCCGTACTGTCTTGTTTAATAATGAGTATAATATAATTTTATTAAGGACATTCAAATAAATTTCCTTAATTTTGATCAAATAAATTTGTTTTTCCACAAATTTTTTCAAATTTTATTTGACAATATCATTATTGCAAGGTATTTTTCAATAATTATTAAAATAAATTTGTTTTTCCACAAATTTTTAGCTTGAAACGGGGAAATAATGAAGATTGATAGTACCAATATTGACATTATCAGAGAATTGAAACAAGGGAAGAAATCTTTTAAAAAAATTGCTGACAAACTCGCCATTACTGAGAATACGGTTAGAGCCAGAGTAAATAAACTCCAGGAAGAAGATATCCTTGAGATCTGCGGGCTTGTTGACCCTGCAAAACTTCCGGGCCATCGTGTTGTTATCATCGGAATAAAGCTGTCAGAGATGAACCTGGTGGAAAAAGGTGAAGAAATAAGCAAACTTAAAGGGGTCATTTCAGTAAGTGTTGTTACAGGAAGATTTGATCTTCTTGTTTTTGTTCTTTTTAAAAAAGGCTTTGGCCTGCTCGAGTTTTATACCGAAGAAATCGCACAGATTCATGGCATCAGATCTGTAGAAACATTTGTTGTATATAAATCCTACAATTTAAAGGTTCCCTATATTTTATAATAGTTAAAAACATAAAAGGACTATTGTCATGAACACCTGTCTAAAAACTACATCTTTGAATGAATGGCATAAAACCGCAGGTGCGAATATGGCTGACTTTGGCGGATTTGACATGCCGCTGTGGTATGATACCGGGGTCAAAAATGAACACCTTGGTGTCTTAAAATCAGCAGGGATTTTTGATACCAGCCATATGGCCTGTATCAATGTTAACGGAAATGATGCATTTGAGCTGATTAATTATTGTTTTACAAGGGACATTGCAACGCTTAAGCAAGGGCGTTGCGTATACGGAGCCTTCCTGAATTCAGAAGGACATTGTATTGATGATGCCATTATTTACAAATTTTCAGATGTTTTTTTTATGATCTGTGTCAATGCAGGCATGGGTTCTGCTATTGCCCAACACCTTGATGCAAATAAAAAAAGTCTGAGTGTGACCATTGAAGATTTATCCCGAAAAATTGCAAAAATGGATATCCAGGGCATCAATTCAGCACGGATTCTTTCAAAAGTAATTCAGAATCCTGATACGGTTTTTGATAAAATGCCGTATTTCTCATTTAAAGGAAACTTTAATGAATCTGTCTCAGGTCAATCTGAAGTAAGACTGCTGGACAACACCCCGGTATTATTGTCAAGATCAGGATATACCGGTGAATTTGGGTTTGAGATATTCCTCAATCCTGATGCCATTGTTAAACTCTGGAAAGACATTTTATCCGCAGGAGAAGACTTTGGTATCACCGCCTGTGGTCTGGCTTCCAGGGATTCTCTAAGGGCCGGTGCCTGCCTGCCTCTCTCCCATCAGGATATTGGAAGCTGGAAATTCATAAATCACCCGTGGGATTTTGCACTTCCTTATAATAAGGACAAAACATCTTTCACAAAAAAATTTCTTGGGGCCGACGCCCTTTCACCCGAAAAGACAGATTCATTCACTTATCCGTTTGCAGGAGACTCTTTAAGAAAGGTTCCGGCCGGAGAGAATACCCATGTAATAGATGAAACAGGAAAAGTGATTGGTAAAGTGCTTACCTGTGCCACTGATATGGGTATCAGCCGGCATGAAGGGAATATTGTTAGTATCGGTTCAAAAAATCTTCCCCAAGGTTTAAAAATAAAAGGTATAAGCTGTGGTTTTATCATGGTTTCAAAAAAACTGAAAACTGGTATGACAGTGACACTTAAAGAAGGTAAAAGAAAGATAACGGCTGTTATTGTGACAGACATCAGACCTGACCGAACTGCAAGAAAAAAAATAGATAATTTTATTTAACACTTAGTATTGGAGGTTTTTATGAAAGAAATTAGTGATCTTAACCTGCCCGAGGATGTGAAATACACAAAGGATCATGAGTGGGCAAAACTGGACAGTGACATCGTTACGATTGGCATTAACGATTATGCCCAGGATCAGCTGGGAGAAATTGTTTTTGTCGAACTTCCTGAAGTGGGTGATACCTTCTCCGAGGGGGATGAATTTGGAAGTGTGGAATCGGTAAAGGCGGTTTCGGAAATGTATATTCCCATCTCAGGAGAAATTACGGAAATTAATGAAGCCCTTGAGGATGCCCCCGAGCTTGTGAATGAGTCCTGTTATGACAGCGGGTGGATCATCAAAGTAAAGCCGGCCGATGTTTCCGAACTGGATAACCTTATGGACAAACCAGCATACCTTGACATGCTGAAAGGATAAACGCCATGCGCTATCTTCCCCATACCAAAGAAGATATTGAAGCTATGCTTAAGGTTACAGGACAATCCAGTCTTGATGACCTGTTTAACTGCATACCCGATGATCTGAAAACAAAAGAGAGTATCGATCTCCCTGAAGCTTTATCGGAATGGGAGCTTAATGCCCATATGGAAGCACTTGCGTCTTCCAATATTGCCTGTAAAGAATACAAATGCTTTATTGGTGCCGGCAGCTATGATCATTATATTCCAGCCATTATCCCCTATCTGATTTCAAGATCGGAATTTATGACAGCCTATACCCCCTATCAACCGGAAGTCAGCCAGGGAACCCTGCAGGGTATTTACGAATTCCAGACCATGATAACCGAACTGCTGGGAATGGATGTTGCCACGGCATCCCATTATGATTGTGGAACCGCCCTTGCAGAAGCTGCTTTGATTGCTTTAAGAAAAAACAGAAAAGCAAATAAAATTGCGGTTTCCGCCCTGGTACATCCAAGCCACAGACAGATCATTCATACCTATATCAACCCTGCCGGGTATGAAATCATTGAGATCCCTTACACAAAAGAGGGTCTTACAGATGTGGATGCCCTCAAGGATATGGATGACATTGCAGGAGTCGCCATCCAGTCGCCTAATTTTTTCGGTAACATCGAGGATTTAAAAGCCTTTAAAGCTGTTGCAGCTGCAAAAAAAGGTCTGTTTATAGCATCTTTCACCGAAGCGCTTGCCTATGGCCTGTTAAAAAATCCAGGGTATTTTGGTGCAGATCTTGTTGCAGGTGAAGGCCAGAGCCTTGGTATCCCCAAATCCTTTGGCGGTCCGGGCCTGGGATTGCTTGCCGGAACTAAAAAACAAATGAGAAACCTTCCCGGTCGTTTGATCGGAAAAACCAGTGATGCAAATGGTGACGAAGGTTATGTATTGACTCTTGCTACAAGAGAACAGCACATCAGGCGAGAAAAAGCCTCTTCCAATATCTGTTCCAATAACGGACTAAACGCCATGACAGCCGCTATGTACCTTGCCACAGTCGGCAAAGTCGGTATCAGGGAAATAGCCCGGCAAAATCATGACAAAGCCGTGTATCTTAAAGCAAGTCTTGAAAAGGCAGGCTTTGAATCTTCATTTGACACACCTTTTTTCAACGAATTTGTTATGAAAGCCCCTGTTGGATTTGAACAGAAAAGAACTGCTCTGGTGAATGACAAGTGCACATTTGCAGGAATGAGTCTTGAAAAATTTTATCCTGAACTCAAACAGCATTATTTGTTTTGTGCAACTGAAACTGTCTCAAAACAAGATATTGATCAACTGGTAAAGGAGGTGCAATAATGAATCAGCAACCTGGAACAAGCGGTCTTATTTTCAATGAACCTTTGCTTTGGGATAAAAGCTGCAAAGGACGGTGTGCCATGTCTCTTCCAAAGCCGGATGTTGAAAGGGCCAATCTTGATGAAAGTCTTACAGGTGATGCACCTGAACTTCCCCAGCTTTCCGAGCTGGATGTGGCACGGCATTATACACGACTTTCCCAATGGAACTTCGGTGTGGATTCAGGCATGTACCCTTTGGGTTCCTGCACCATGAAATATAACCCCAAAACAAATGAAGTGCAGGCTGCCCGTCAGGGATTTGCCGCAGCTCATCCATTTGCCGGGGACAAATTTTCTCAAGGGGCATTAAAACTGATGTATAACCTTGAGCAATATCTTGCAGAAATAACAGGGTTTGATGCCGTTACCCTTCAACCTGCCGCCGGTGCTCACGGAGAACTTGCCGGAATTCTCATAATTCATGCCTATCATGCAAAATCAGGCAAACAGCGCTCCAAAATTATTATTCCGGATACGGCACATGGCACCAATCCTGCCAGTGCGACCCTTTGCGGTTATGAATCCATCAATATCAAATCCGGAGAAAATGGTATCCTTGAGCCTGCGGCAGTTGCAGCCGTCATGGATGAAGATACAGCAGGAATCATGGTGACCAACCCCAATACCCTCGGGTTTTTTGAATCCAATATCAAAGAGATTGCAGATATTGTCCATTCAAAAGGAGGGCTTGTCTATGGGGATGGTGCCAACATGAATGCCATCATGGGCGTTGTCAAACCCGGGGAGATCGGAATTGACGTCCTTCATTTAAACCTTCACAAAACTTTTGCAACCCCGCATGGCGGAGGGGGTCCAGGATCAGGACCGGTTGCAGTTGTTAAAGCACTTGAACCTTTTTTACCCATACCAAGGGTAGAAAAAGATCTGGATTCCTATAAACTGATTACAGACAGCCCGGATACCATTGGCAGGCTTCATACTTTTTACGGGCATTTCAGTGTCATGATCAAAGCCTATTCTTACATTCTTTCCATGGGCTCTAAAGGACTTTCTGATGTCAGTAAACTTGCCGTCCTTAATGCAAATTATGTCAAGGAAAGCCTGAAAGGCACGCTTAATCTTCCCTATGACATGCCCTGTATGCATGAATGTGTATTTAATGACGAATTTCAAAAAGAGCATCACATTACCACCATGGATATGGCAAAAAGGCTTCTTGATTATGGATTTCATCCTCCTACAGTTTACTTCCCACTGGTTGTGGAAGGTGCATTTATGGTAGAACCCACTGAAACTGAATCAAAAGAATATATTGATCAGTTTATTGATGCGGTAAAAGCTATTGCCAAAGAAGCAAAGGATGATCCTGAAAAACTTCACAAAGCACCGCTTTTGACAAAAGTCACGCGGCTTGATGAAGTTACTGCTGCAAGGAAACCATGCCTGAGAGGTTAAACCTGTCAAAGCGCTGTGCTGTATTTATGGACCTTGGTCTATTGAAATACAGCACAGCGCTTGATCTTCAGATACAGACATTACAGTCCAAAATTAATAAATCTGTAAAAGAAGACCGGATTTTTTTTGTTGAGCACCCTTCTGTTTTCACCCTGGGGAAAAGAGGCGGAGAAGAGAATTTAGTTGTTTCAAGAGATTTTTTAACCGCGAAAAATGTTGATTTTGTTCAAACTGACCGGGGAGGAAACATCACTTATCACGGCCCTGGCCAGGCTGTCATGTATCCGATTGTCGATCTTGAAAAAAACAAAATCGGTGTAAAGGATTTTGTCCATGGCCTTGAAGAGATCATGAAGCGCACTGCAATGGATTATAACATTGATGCAGACAGGAATTTAAAAAATCATGGTATATGGGTTAAAAATTCTAAGATCGGAAGTGTAGGAATTTCAATCAAGCGGGGGATATCCTTTCATGGTTTTGCCATGAATATTAATCCTGATCTTAAGCCTTTCTCATGGATTAATCCCTGCGGACTTACTGATATATCCATGACATCCCTTGAAAAGGAAATAAGAAAATCCAGTACAAACAATTATGATTTATCAATGGAACGGATAAAGAATACCTTTATAAAATATTTTTCATCCATATTCAGCTATTCAATAATAAAAACCAATGCAAATTAAAAAAACACACACAGGCAAGCCGGCATGGCTTAAAAAAAGTTTTCCCAAAGGCGGAGAGTATCAGCGGGTTAGAGGCCTTCTTTCCAAAGCCGGGCTGCACACGGTCTGCCAGGAAGCCAATTGTCCCAATATGTTTGAATGTTTTTCTAAAAATACATCCACCTTTATGATTTTAGGATCTGAATGTACAAGGAACTGCAGGTTCTGCAATGTTACTTCGGGAAGCCCTCTATCGGTTGACCCGGATGAACCCATGAGAGTTGCAAAAGCAGCCCTTGATTTAAAATTAAAATATGTTGTGGTAACCTCTGTTACAAGAGATGATCTTGAGGATGGCGGAGCCTCTCATTTTGTAGATACAATCAAAGCCATTAAAGCTACCCTGTCGGGTGATTCAAAGGTTGAAGTCTTGATTCCCGATCTCCAGGGAGATATAGAGGCGTTGAAGATAGTTGTACGTGCAAAACCTGCTGTATTGAACCATAATATTGAAACCGTTCCCTCATTCTACCCTTCTGTAAGACCGGAAGCCGGCTATCAGCAATCTCTTGATCTTTTGCGCAATGTACATACAATTGACGCTTCAATGGCGGTCAAATCAGGTATTATGGTGGGCTTGGGAGAAACCATGAAAGAGCTTGAACAGACCATGGCTGATCTTTTCAATCATGGCTGTGATATCTTGACTATAGGTCAATATCTTCAACCCACAAAAGCTCATCTTAAAGTTGAAAAATATTATTCTCCTGATGAGTTTAAAGAGCTTGAAAAGAAAGCCGGACGTATTGGATTTAAAAAAGTGGCTGCAGGACCTTTTGTTAGAAGCTCTTATAATGCCCAGGATCTATTTGGTTCTTAAGTGCATTTTTTTTTGAAATTACCTGCTGTACTGATTTCAATATAAGATGCGCCCTGTTTAATGCCAAAATTACCTGCAAGAATAATAATCAAGTCGTCTTCTTTAAATTGTTTATCATCCAATAACAGGCATATGGATTTATTTAAGGAATCCTGGCTTGTGATATCCCTCGGGATGTAGTCGGCAAATACCCCAAATGACAAAGACAATTGACGCATAACCCGTTTGTCGTATATCTGGGCATATATAGGGTTGTCTCCTCTGTAAGCTGCAAGAGCACGAATCGATTCTCCGGTTAAAGAATCCGCCACAATGGCTTTTGTATTCAGTCTTAGAGAAGCTTTAACAGCTGCCTTGGCAAGATAGGCAGTGATTCTATTTTCAAGGGTATAAGGAACATTTATAAAACTGCTCTTCTTGTCCTCAACTTCCTTGGCAACCTTTGCCATGGTCCTGACAGCCACTTCAGGATATTTTCCACTGGCTGTTTCTCCTGAAAGCATGAGGGCATCTGCACTATCCAGGCAGGCATTGGCGACATCTGACACCTCTGCTCTTGTGGGTCTGGGTGATTCAATCATGGAATGCAGTATCTGGGTGGCAACAATCACAGGTTTTCTTTTTTCAATACAGGTACTGATAATTTTTTTTTGGATCAACGGAATCTGCTCTGTGGGGATTTCAACTGCCAGATCACCCCTTGCAATCATCACCCCATAAGCATGATCGAGAATCTCACACAAATTTTCTACTCCCTGGGAGTTTTCAATTTTTGCAATAATTTTTATGGATGATTTTTTTCTATCCAAAATCTTTTGAACTGCTATAACATCATCTTCATTTCTCACAAAAGAATGGGCAATAAAATCCAGATCATTATCAGCGGCAAACTCAATGAATCTCTTGTCTTTATCACTTAAAGCCGGAAGTCTCACATGAACAGACGGGATATTGATACTTTTTCTGGCATTAATCACCCCGTCATTTTCCACCTCACAGATTAAATATTTATCATCCTTATCCATGACGGCCAGGGCAATGTACCCGTCATCGATCATTATGGAACTGCCAATGGGAATATCCTTGACAAAATGTTCATATGAAACACAGACCACCTTGCCTTTGGATCTTTTATCAGGGTCACCTTTAATTCTTATGGTGTCACCATATTTTACTGCCAGAGGTTTGTCATTATCACAGGTTCTGATCTCAGGGCCTTTGGTATCTATGAGAATCCCTATTTTATCAGACACCTGTCTTATGTTTTTGATCATTTTCAAGGCATCATCACGGGTCATGTGGGCGGTGTTCAGCCGGATAACGTTCATGCCTGCCTTATAAAGTCTTCCAATAAACCCGGGCGAACACTTTAAACTAGAAATGGTGGCGACGATTTTGGTTTTTCTCGGCATATACAAACCCTCCTTTACTACAGGTGTTGATGATAAAATTTTCAATGGCTGTTTTTGCATTAAAAGATGAAGACTTCAGCCTGTAATCCAGGTCACTTAAAAAAAATAATGATTGATTCAGACCAGTTAAAGAAAAGTTCTCAGATTTTTGAAAGATCTGGAACACGGGATATGCATTTTGGGGATTGGGAGCAAGGAGCAGATCATTTAACTTTCCTTTTTTCTTTTTTAAGCTTTTTTCCTTTGACAGATATTTGTCCTGCTCTTTAATAGCGGTTTTTGTCAGTTCATCATGAGCTGTAATTTTGGGAAGTACGATCTGTTTAAAAGAATTAAAATTTATTTTTTTAAGGCTCACATTTTTATTGTTTTCATAAAACTTTTGCGTAAAACATTTAACCAGAATCAGTTTTCGAGTTTGATTTTCAAATGATTTTAATATCTGAAGGGGATGAAACCCTTCATTAAAAAGTGAATGCAAATAAAAAAGTGCACTTTTAACGTCTTTGGCCATGACTGCATTGGTTAAATTAAATATGGGATCTTTTTTATCCCTTATAATAACAGCTTTGACATCTGCTGTTGAAATTGTCCGGCTTTTTCCAGAATAAACAATCAGTTTTTCCAGATTCTGTGAAAAAAGATCAAGATTAAATCCTGTCAACTCCACCAGGGCGTGGAAGGCCTGATTATCTATAATTTTTTTAGATTTTGACAAGATCTGATCTGAAATATTTTTTAACACGGTTTTCTGCTCATCCTGATCTGCTTTTCTTGCTCCTGCCGGAACAGAGCAGTCTATGATTAACCCTTTGTCCGCCAGTGTCTTATATATCTTTTTTCTTTTATCGATACGTGCAGTTGTGAAAATTAAAAAATGATTTAAAGGAATGCCTTTTTGAATAAAATCAATCAAACGGTCAATATCAGATTGTGAAAAACTAATTTCCTGACTGCCCTGTGGCGTTTGAAACAAAGGGGCATTTTTGACTGCAACTATTTTTTTGGGAACAAGAAACGAAAAGGTGGAAACCTGGTCAATGATATCCCCCATGGAAACAGAACCGCCCTCAAGGGTTTCCAGAGCAAACTGCGGATTATTTTTGCCAAGCAGAAAGGAAGATATGGGTTTAAACGCCTGTTGTACCAGATATGGTTCTCCATAAATCAGGACAAACCCGGGTATATCATTTTCCTGAAAAGAGTTAAGAAATGAGTTTAATTTATTATATTTGACGTTGTTTTTATTCTTGGCCATGAGAAGGTTTTGAAAGTTTAATTAAAAGGATAAAGGCAATCAGAGAAACCATCAGCCCGATTCCCTGTGACATGGAGATAAACTCAAAAAAGAAATCTCCTCGAAAATCTCCTCTGAAAAATTCAATAATGGATCTGAATAATGAATAGAGCATGATATAGCTTAAAAACACCATTCCGTTAAATTTCTTTTTTTTCTGTATCCACAAGAGAATAAAAAACAGGATCAGATTTGAAAACACCGAATAAATCTGGGTTGGATGCAGATAAACCCCTATGGGCGCAAGACTTTCAGGATTTGTAAATTTAACGGCAATGGGAAGGTCACACTCTTTTCCATAGCAGCACCCTGCAAAAAAGCATCCGATTCTTCCTACAGCATGGCCCAGGGCAAGGCCTGGTGAGGCGATATCAGCGGTTTTCCAGAAGTCGAGGTTTTTTAATTTCAGGTAAATGACTGTTGCCGCAACAGCAGCAATGAATCCGCCGAAAAAGACCAGTCCCCCATTCCAGATCTTAAAGATGTCAAGCAGATTGCTTTTATAAAAGTCAAAATTGATCAGTACGTATAAGAGCCGTGAGCCTAAAAGAGCAGATATCAGGATAACAAAAAAAATATCGGTAATGGTCTGGGAAGATATGCCATGGGATGTTGCATTTTTTTTAGAAACCCATATTGCAGTCATAAATCCCAGGGCGACAAAAAGACCATAGGTATAAAGTTTAACACTGCCGATATGAAAGAGAACAGGATGCATATGCTATACCTTTTAAAAATCCGGTACTTTATTAAAAATAATGTGGTAGATCAATATGCCCATTCCAATACTGATGGCACTGTCAGCAATATTGAATGCCGGCCAGTGGACAGACCCCACATAAAAATCAAGGAAATCCACAACCTTGCCATACCGGAATCTGTCAATCAGGTTTCCCACGGCACCTCCAAAAATCAAGGCCAGGCCATAGGAAAGAAAAACAAAGTCTGCCGCGCACTTTTTGTAAAACCATAAAACAAAAAGGGCAATCACAGACGACATGAACAGAAAAATAAATTTTCTGATTTCAGGGGACTGGGAAGCAAAAAAACCAAAGGCACCGCCCGGATTCAGAATATGAGTAATATTAAAAAATTTTTCTATAACAATGATATTGTCATATAATGCCAGATTTATTTTGATCATATATTTGGTGATCTGGTCAGCAAAAACGACAAATCCACTGACCAGAATTAACCTAAACCATATTTTTTTTGTGGCAATCAGGTTCAATTTACGTGTGCCCTTCAGGTTACAATATCTTTTTTAAAGCTGCTGCGCATCGCATACAGGCGGTTGGATGATCCGTATCGTTGCCAATGGTGGTATCAAACCGCCAGCATCTTTCACACTTCTCACCTGTTGCTTTCTTGACTTTGATTGCAAGCCCTTCAATCTCTTTGCCCTGATAAGCTGTATCATCAATGGTATCCACAATCACGGCACTTGATACAATAAAGATATCATTAAGATTTTCATTTAAATTTTGAACCTGAGCTTTCAGTTGTGTGTCCGGTAATTTGATTTCAAGGGCTGCGTCCAAAGGATGACCGATCAATTTTTTGGTTCTTGCTTCTTCCAGAGCCTTGGTGACTTCACCCCGCAGGCTTCTGATATTCTCCCATTTTTCAGCCAGATCTTTGTCTTCCCATTCATTATTGAGCTCAACCATGGAGTCAAGATGGATACTGTCTTTTTGATCCGAACTTTTGGGTATATGCTGATATATTTCATCAGCTGTAAAAGGCAGAATCGGAGCCATAATCTTTACAACGGCATCCAGAATAATAAACATCACGGTCTGGGCATCACGCCGCAATGGGTCTTTGGCAGGAAATGTATATAATCTGTCCTTTATAATATCCAGATAAAAAGAGGACAGGTCTACAACGCAAAAATTATGCAGGGTATGATATATCGTATGAAATTCATATTTGTCATAGGATGTGAGTGAGCGTTTTACCACGTGGTGAAGTCTGTGGAGGATAAACCGGTCAAGTTCAGACATATCCTTGATGGGTCTCAGGTCTTTTGTGACATCAAAATCTGAAAAATTACCCAGCATAAACCGGCAGGTGTTTCTGATACGCCGGTATGCATCTGACAATTGTTTGATAATATTATTGGAGATACTGATATCACCCTTATAATCAGCTGAAGCTGCCCAGAGCCTTAATACATCTGCACCATATTGTTTAATCACAGAGTCGGGTGCCACAACATTTCCCACAGACTTGGACATTTTATGGCCCTTTTCATCTACAACAAATCCATGGGTGAGAACAGCTTTATAGGGTGCTTTTCCTGTTCTTCCCACACCGGTCAGCAAAGAAGAGTGAAACCACCCTCTGTGCTGATCGCTTCCCTCAAGATACATGTCCGCAGGCCGGGAAAGGCCTTGTCTTTCATCCAGAACTGCTGCATGGCTTACACCTGAATCAAACCATACATCCAGAATATTATGATCTTTTGTAAATTCAATGGAGCCGCATTTTTCACATTTTGCACCATCAGGCATTAAAAATTTTGCATCTTTCTCAAACCAGATATCAGAAGAGTTTTCAGTGAATAATTCATGGATTTTATCAACAGACTCTCGGGTCACATAGATCTCTTTACACTCTTTACAATGAAACACCGGAATAGGAACACCCCAGGAACGCTGCCTTGAAAGACACCAGTCAGGACGATTTTCTATCATGGAATAAATTCTTTCCCGGCCCCATGACGGAATCCACTGGACATTATTAATTTCATCAAGGGTTTTCTTACGAAGATTAAGTTTATCCATGGAGATAAACCATTGGGGCGTTGCCCTGTATATAACAGGTTTCTTACACCGCCAGCAATGGGGATAGGAATGTGGCATATCTTCATTTTTTAACAGGAGGTTCAGACTGTCCAGCTTTTCATTAATCTTTTTATTGGCCTTAAAAATAAATTCACCGCCAAAATACTCTACATCCTTTGAAAACACACCATTATCTTCAACCGGCGAATAACATTCAAGGCCGTATCTATTACCGACAATATGGTCATCCGCACCATGTCCTGGTGCTGTGTGAACACACCCGGTACCGGCTTCAAGCGTTACATGATCTCCTAAAACAATCAAAGAATCCCTGTCATAAATCGGGTGTTTGCATTTTTTATTTTCAAGGTCTTTTGATGAAAATTCTTTTAAAATTGAATAATTTTCAAATCCCAGGGTTTTCATAACCTGATCGATTAAATCCCTGGCAATAATCAGAACGCCATGGTTCTCCGTCTTGACAGCTGCATAGACAAAATTCGGGTGAAGACAGACACCCAGATTGGCAGGAATGGTCCAGGGGGTTGTGGTCCAGATGACAATAAATATATCATCTGCAACACCAGGAAGGATATCGGACAGATCATCTTTTATTGGGAACTTTACAAAAATAGATGGAGAGGTGTGGTCATGATATTCAATTTCAGCTTCTGCCAGGGCTGTCTGACAGCTGCAGCACCAGTAGATAGGTTTTTTGCCTAGGAACATATCTCCTGAGAGTGCAAACTCTCCACACTCTTTGGCAATTCTGGCTTCATAAGGGTAATTCATTGTCAGATAAGGGTTATCCCATTCACCCATGACGCCAAACCGTTTGAATTCTTCACTTTGAATATCAACAAACCTGGCAGCATAAGATCGGCATTCCTTTCTTACCTCAACATCGGTCATCTCTTTTTTCTTCTTGCCCAGTTTTTTGTCTACATTATGTTCTATAGGAAGTCCATGGCAGTCCCAGCCCGGAATATACGGGGCATTAAAGCCTGACATCTGCCTGGATCTGACGATAATATCTTTTAAAATTTTATTGATGGCATGTCCCATGTGCAAATGCCCGTTTGCATACGGAGGGCCGTCATGGAGGATAAAAACTTCCCTGTCTTTGGATTGTTCTCTTAATTTTTCATAAATTTTCTTTTCTTCCCATTCTTTTAACTGCTGGGGTTCACGATGCGGCAAATTGGCCTTCATGGCAAATTTTGTTGACGGCAGATTCAAGGTTTTTTTATAATCCATTATTCCTCCGGTGTTCGGATCAGTTGATATTCAATAGTTGAGCCTTTCTTTGTACGGCTAAA
>JAHOYS010000406.1 GCA_019038815.1 Desulfobacterales bacterium
TTACCATGACAATGCAGAAAATTATCTTGATCTGGAGTGTTTGACCATTACCGGTACCTATCTTACCGGCCTGCTTATTCAAAACGAAATATAAATCAAATCGGTTATAAATATTTAAGAAGGTATTTTCTCTGTCCTGATGAACTGGACAAGGCAAAGGGAGATAAAGCTGAAGAAAGCTCCTGCCAGGAAAGGAATTTTATAATCGACCATCCATAACAGCCCGCCAATGACCGGCAGGACTACAGCTGCAATATGATTGATGGTAAATCCCACGGCAGCGCTGGCGGCAATATCCCGGGGATCGGCAATTTTCTGGAAATAGGTGCTGATTCCCGTGGAAAAATTAAAAAAGATGTGATCAAGGATATATAATATGCCTACCATAAGTTTTGAGTCAACAAAAGCATAGGCAATAAAAACCAGGATAAGAAAAAAGTATTCTATGGAAAGAAGTTTGCGTTCTCCATATTTTACAATGAATTTTCCGATAAGGGGATTTATGAAAAAATTGATCCCATTATTCAAAAGAAAGAGCAGGGCGATATTCTGAACTGAAAATCCGAATTTTTTTACCAGCAGGAATACGGCAAAGGCCATGAAAATCTGCCGCCTTGCTCCAGCCATGAAAGTTAAAAAATAAAAGAGCCAGTATTCTTTTTTTAATACCAGTTGTTTTTTCTGGGGAATGATATCCTTGTTTGCAGGATTTTTTGTAAAGGCCCAGACACCGCAGACTCCGATCATTCCACCAAAGATAATATACATGGTTTTATAGCTGAATATCGGGGCGATGAAAAATATAATAATGCCGACCACAATGCTGGCGGCAGCGGCATAGCTTCTTTGTGCACTTAAAACAAGGGGGGAGGTCAGTTTGTCAAAGTACTGGAGTGTCAGCGACTTGTTTGTTGTTTCATAATAGTGGAATCCGAAACTCATGATCAGGGTTGTAAAAATAAGGCCGGAAAAGCTGGGTAAAAATCCCGTTGCAAAAAGACCTGCCCCCAGGATGATAATGGACAGGGCAGACAATTTATGTTCTTTAATGATTAAAATTACGTAGGTGACAAGCAGTGCCAGAAATCCCGGGATTTCACGGACTGACTGCAGTGCACCGATATGATGGCCGTCAAGCCCGACAATGTTAACACTGAAGTTGTCAAAAAGGGTCAGCCAGCACTGGAGCCCTGCAGTAGAACAAATGGTTAGAACGATGAGATAGGAATACATCTGTTCTTTTTTATAATCAGGCATTAAATATCTTTTTATTGAATTTTATTAATTATTTTTTCAACTGTTTTTTCTGCGGTATCCCCAAACAGGGTTTCAACTTCCACAAGATTTAGATATTTGTCATCCCAGTGAATATTATTACTTTCAAGAATCCAGTCTTTGAGCCTGTTGTATTTGCCGCCCAGGGCCTTGATCTTTTTTAAAAGCGGTACATCGCTCGATGTTTTAAAGTTTATATTTAAAGACAGGATATACTCAATGATGTTGGGTGTGGCAGGATTTGAAGAGATACCGGGAATAACCAGAATGTTCTTATTGTCCTTCCGGCCTTTTCCAATATAGACATTTCCTTCTCTTACAATAATATTTTTGGTTCCTTTAAGGCTGGGATCTGTTTCCACTCTTGAAGTATCGTCTTTTAATAATCCGGTTTTATTTACTATTTTAATTTTGGTCTCCCGGGTGACTTCGCCTAGAAGACTAAGACCTGATATCTGATAGAGAAACGCGCCCTTGATGTCAGAAATAACCTCCTGGAGGTTTTTAATTACCAGAACATTTTTATTTGTAATCTGGGAGATTTGAATGCCATTGGCAGACAGTTCATCAAAGACAAGACCTTCAAATTTTTCAATGATTCTGCTGGTGCCCACCGTTACGGTTTTAGCCTGATGCTTGATGGCATCAACAGGTCTTGCCATGGTGTTGACAGCTTGGCCAATATTATCAAAAAATGTATTGAGCATGTTGGAAGGGGTGCCTTTTTTTTCAAAATCAATTTCAAAATCCGACACCGGCAACCTGCCGGACAGATATTTTAAAAGCAGTGTGATATTGGTAACTATATCAAGTCCCAGGGCAGCAGGAAAGCCGCCTTGCTTTCGTTTTTGTGAAAACCTGTTATAGAATCGTGCAATGGTTTCTCTGAACCGTTTCTCCAGAAGGACTTCATAAACATCATGGCCCATGGTGATGTATCCGTCTAAAAGATCCTGAATTTCAATTTTTCCTTCATACATGAACCTGGAGCCCTCATTAATGGCAAGGGCAGCATAATACCCCCATATGTGTCCGACAAGCGTATTAAGGACAGGCGCAAAATGTTCTTTTGTTTCAGGAATTTTAAATACATCACGGGCATAAAGGTCAAACCGGTCTTCTCCAATGGTGGTGATAACCACCGGGGTTGCTTTGTGTGCATGGAAGATGGCTGTATCTTTTATAATATCTCCCAATACGCTTTGTCTTGTGCCGGCAGCACAAACGATGATCAAAGGTTCACTTGACAGGTCAATATGTTTTTTATCTTCAATAAAGTCAGATGAAATGGTTTTATAGCAAAGCTCACTGAGTTTGATTCTGATCTCATCGGCAGATGTCTTGTTTGATCCTGATCCTACGGTTGCCCAATAGTCTTTTGAGACCGCAAGCCTGAATGCTGAATCTTTGATCTGATCTTTCATATCAAGTATGATTCTCATTTTATCCGGCAGGCTTATGATTTCATTGATCTGTTCTGTAATAAAAATACTTGATCTTGTTTGGGCAATGCGGGCAATGTGAAGACCTAAAATCGCTCCTGCTGTAATCTGTGAATAGAATGCTTTTGTTGATGCCACAGACATTTCAATATCGCGTCCGGAGCTGGTGTATAATACACCATCTGTTTTAAAGGTCAGATCAGAATCTCTCCTGTTCACGATGGCCAGCGTTTTGGCGCCACAACCTTTCACAAGGTCAACGGTCCTGTTGGTATCAGTTGTAGTGCCTGACTGGCTGATGGCTACAACAAGGGTGTTGGCCATGGATTGGGCTTTATTTTTGCCTTCAATAATACTGAATCCGGAAAGTTCAGAGGATTTTAATGCCCGGATATCGATATCAATATCCCCCAGATAGAAATTTAACAGATCTGCACAACCCTGTGCTGCAATTCCGGCAGTCCCCTGACCAATAAAATAAACTTTTTTTATCCTGTTGTTTTTAAAACTGTCTTCCAGTGATTTTGGAATTACTGTCTCGTCCAGACTTGTGGAGAACAGGTTTGATTCCGGGGAAAAATTGATTTTATCCTCCAGGGTTTTTTCAACCGAACCCGGGGATTCTGAAATTTCTTTTAAAAAATAGTGGGGAAAATTTTGTCTGTCAATATCCCTTGATGTAATCTGGCTTGTCCGTATTTGATCGTCTTCTATGCTCACAGGGGTGTTGTCGTAATAAAAGGATTGAATCCCTGATACACCACCTGAAGAATCTGGATCAAGAATAACAATCTGGCCTTTGTTCTCTCCATTCAGTTTGATGTAATCCTGGGTTTCCTCCACAATGCCGTAGAGTTCTGATGCCGCAATATAATGATCCTCTGCAATCCCGACAAAAATAGCCTGGCCGCTTCCTTTCTGAGCCAGAAACAGTTTGCCCGGTGCAAGATTTGAGTGCATGCTGATGGCATGAGAGCCTTCAAAATCATTGACAGCTAACCTGAAGGCCTCTTCAATGGAGTTATTAAGCTTCAGGTAATGTTCAATCTGGAGCGGGATCAGTTTGGTGTCAGTATTGATATCTTCATGGATTTTATCATACCGTGCTTCATATTCTGTTTTTAATTCAAGATAATTGTCAATATCTCCATTCAGGCAGACATGAAGGATACCGGTTCTGCCGATTTTCCTGTCAGCAGGGGTATTGTCCTGCGGGTGACAGTTGGCAAGGGTAATATCACCGACAGAGGCCCATCGAGTGTGAGCAGATACGGAATTGGCGACAAAGTGATAATTTGAAAGTAATTGAAGCATGAGATCATTTTTAATCTGGCTTCGGATAAAGGATACATTGTCTCCAAGAGCACCGATTTCTGCGGCAAATTTATAGACAAAAGAAATTGTTACAAAATGCTTGCCGTTTTCCGGGAATGTATCATTTATGGTAAGGCTGTTATTGGATAATACCAGGTGATTTGTTCGCTGCTTAAACCTTTCAGAAAGTCCGGCCTTGATAAGAGCCTGCCTGAACTTTTCAAATTCAGGTTTGGTAAAAGTTAAAATTACTGAAATTCCGGCAGAATCTCTTCCCCTGACTTCAAGTCGGTCAATACTGTTCAATACGGTATTAATTCTTTTAAATATCTTTAACCCCTCAACATTGTCGGAACTTTCAAGGCCCATGGCAAGATTGCTGATGGCAGTAATATTATACAGGATTTCTTTTTTAAGACACCACCAGATATCCTTAAGTTTTTCAAGGCGCAGGGAAATTATTTCAATATCCAAAGAGGAAAGATTTACGCTCTCTTTTTTAAATACAGAGGTTTGATCCTTTATCAATTGTTCAATCGTTTCTGAAATGGATAAAAGAAGTCTTTGTTTTTCTTTGTTGAAAAAGAGATCGGAAAAATTTTTTTCCTGTTTAAATACCTTGCACTCTTCAAATAATCTGTTCAGAAGATCGTCACTGCCAGGGAAGTCATCCCGGACAGACAAGGCATCAGACAACAGTTTTTTTGTTTTTAACGAAAGGACCATTTCCTGGATAGAGTTTAAATTAAAATGTTCCGGGCTGCTGTTCCCTTTAAATGCAACAAATGCTGAAATGCCGCATGCTACGGTATTGGGTTGATATGGGAAGAATATTATGGAGTTTTCTTTTGCCCCTTTTATGGATTGCCCTAATTCAATATTGGTTGAAAATAGTTTTTTGACCCGATTAAAAAAAGGGTTTCCTTGCAGAATCATTATTTCCTCCGTTGCACAAAAGCTTTTATAAGTTACAATTGTGCGGTATCAGCAGTATTTTTTTTGAAATATTGTTTTAAAATCATTTTTGCATAAGTGCCGGCTCTTGTCCCAATATATTTTCTATGGCCGACAACAATAGATAAAGCAATTTTTTTACGTGTGGCCTTCGGGTTATCTGTTTTTTTCTCTTTCCCGAAACCTGTAAACCAGTCGTATTTGACAGTATTCCCCTTGTTATATAACGATCCTGTCTTCCCGCCAATCACAAGCGTGGAAAGAACTTTGTCTTTTGAAAAACCTCTGAAGGATTTTCTGGCAGTCCCCTTTGATACGGTTTTTTCCATTAGCTGCATCATTGTTGATGCAGTTTCGGATTTTATCGCTGTTATATAGGTTGCTTTTTCATTTTTGTAAATGATTTCTCCGTCAGAGTCTGTCACATTTTCAACAATACTTGGCAGCATGACGTTGCCTGAGTTGACTACAGCCGAGACGAGCATGGCACCAAATATCGGTGAGATGGTTGTGTCAGTGTTAAAGCCGCTCCCAAGTTCAGCCAGATGATATTCGCTGCTGTTGGTTTTAAATTCGCCTGAAGCAAAAGGCAATTCCGAAAGAACAACCTGGTTAAATCCAAAAGCAGCGGCATAGGACTCAAGTTTTTCTTTTCCAAGATAATTTTTCCCGATTTTCCCGAATACCGGATTTACAGATTCTGCAAAAGCCCTGGAAAATGAAATTTTAGAGGTATATTTATTTTTAACATCCTTGAGCTGACGCTTATATAATGTGTACTTATTCCCATTAAAGTACAATTGCGTCTGCGGAGTGTAGCCCAGCGTTTCAACAGCAGCGGCAGCCGTTACAATTTTAAAGATGCTTGCAGCCGGATAGTCTGATTCCATACAGGGATTGGCATCGGGATTATCAAGATCAAACCCTGTCATGGCAATTATTTTTCCAGTATCGGCTTCCATGACCACAAAGGCAATTCTCTGGGGTTTTCCACGGGTCAGCTGTTTGAGCCGGTCAAGCAGGGATAATAAGTATTTTTGAAGATAAATATCAATACTTGTTGTAATTTTATAACTGGCTTCAGGTGCATCAACCGAAAAAACATTTTTATCTGTATGGGTAAAATTTGTATTACTGATGATATCTTTTAATTGAACCTTTGATAACAGGCTTTTTTTTTCAGGGGCCTGCGGTTCTGACTGTGCCGGATCTTCCTTCCGGGTTTCATGAAAAGCATCTTTGTTTTCAGAGGCTTGGTTTTTTAAAAAAAGGACACCTGCAATCAAAAGCATCAGGACACCGGAACCAATGATTGTTTTGATCGTTTTTAAAAAAAGAGTTTTTTTCCTTTTTTTAACGATATATTTAGATTGAAAGTCCCGCCAGGAGTTCTCTTTCATTTTGCCAGATTTCCAGGTGTATTCGATTTTTTAAAATCGGATTTCACCATCTTTTTTTTATGGTTTTTGGCTTTAATCTTGTCTGTATTAATTCTTGGAAATAAAATGTCCGGTTTTGCAATCACGGTTCCTTTTTTAATCTGCCCCCAGGGGGATGTTTCTTTAAGAGTGTAAAAGCCCTCTTCTTTTTCTTCCATGCAGAGAGTTTTTTGCATTTTCAAAGATGTTTGCGGCATAATGGGGTATATAAGGCAGGAAACAACCCTTAACCCTTCGATTAGATTGTAGAGGACTGTTCCAAGAATAAGGACATTGGCATTATCCTTGGCCAGTGTCCAGGGTGCTGTTGTATCAATATATTTATTCATGATGCTGATAAATTGCCAGATGGCCTCGACCCCTTTGTGGAACTCACAAAGAGACATGGCCTGCTTGAATTGGTCAATAGCTTTTTTTGCATCAGATGCCAATGACAGGTTTTTTTGTTTCTCAATTTTGGCATCCGGTTCTTTTACTTCTCCTTCAAAATATCTCTGGTTCATGGAAAGGACTCTTGAAAAGAGATTTCCAAGGTCATTGGCAAGATCCGAGTTGATTCTTGATACAATGGTCTCCTCTGTGAAATTGGCATCCAGGCCAAAGACCATCTCTCTCATTAGAAAGTATCTGAACGGGTCAATCCCGTATTTGTCCGTTACCTGGATTGGATCTGTGACATTGCCGATACTTTTTGACATTTTGCTGCCTTTAACATTCCAGAATCCATGGACATTCAATCCATTATAAACTTGGACGCCGGCAGCTTTCAGCATAATGGGCCAGTAAATTCCATGGGGTTTGATAATGTCTTTGGCCACGAAATGGCGGGCACTTGGCCAGAATTTTTTAAAAAGCTTGCCATCGGGATATCCAAGTGCTGAAATATAATTTACAAGGGCATCAAACCATACATAGGTGACATAATCTTCGTCAAAAGGCAGAGTGATTCCCCAGGTTAATCGGGATTTTGGACGGGAAATGCAAAGGTCTTCCAAGGGTTCTTTTAAAAAAGAAAGAATTTCATTCTTGTACTGTGCAGGTTGAATAAAATCAGGATTGGTTTTGATGTGGTTAATGAGCCATTCCTGGTATTTACTCATTTTGAAAAAATAATTGGATTCCTTGATGAGCTTGGGCTCGGTTCCATGGTCCTGGCATTTGCCGTCTACAAGTTCCCTTTCCTGGTAAAATCGTTCACATCCGAAACAATAAAGCCCCTCATAGCTTGAAAAGTAAATATCTCCTGAATCATAAATTTTTGAAAGCAGGTCTTCAACTATCTTGATATGGTCAGGATTCGTTGTTCTGATAAAATGATTGTTTTTAACATTTAATACCGGCAATAGATCCTGAAAAAGCTTACTGATGTTGTCTGCATATTCTTTTGGCGTTGTTTCCTGCTTTTGGGCCGCCTGGACAATTTTATCTCCGTGCTCATCCGTTCCTGTCAGAAAAAAGGTTTCATAATCATCTATCTGTTTAAACCTTGTTGCAACATCAGCAGCAATGGAGGTATATGCATGCCCCAGATGGGGTTTGGCATTGACATAATATATGGGGGTTGTAAAAAATTGTTTTTTGGATTTCATTATTTTGTAGATCCTGTGCTTGAGTTAGCCATTTGCCGGATGGTTTTTATTATTTCGGTATTATCTTCTAAACGAATAGTGACGCTTTCTTTCAATACATTCTGCCGGATAACTTTTCCTTTACCTTCTTTAAGTGTGATTCTTTTGCCCAGTTTGGGCATCTGGCGTTTAAGGCTTTTATAGGTTTCATTTTCAAATGTCAGACAGCACATTAGCCTGCCGCAAACCCCGGAAATTTTCGTGGGATTCAATGACAGCCCCTGCTCTTTTGCCATTTTGATGGAAACCGGCTCAAACGTATGCATAAAAGAAGAACAGCAAAGTTCTCTTCCGCATTTGCCGATACCGCCGCAATGTTTTGAAAGATTGCGAATTCCGACCTGTCTCATTTCGATCCGGATACTGAATTCTTTTACCAGAAGTTTGATGAGTTCTCTAAAATCAATCCTGCCGTCAGCAGTGTAGAAAAAAGTCAATTTGTTACGATCAAATGTACTTTCAACACTGAACAGGTTCATGAGAAGATCTAAATCATTGATGCACTGGATGCAAAAACCAAAAGCTCTTTTTTCAAGCTTTTTGAGCTCTTCTCTTTTTAGAAAGTCTTCTTTGGAGGCAACACGGACAATATGTTTTAATTTTTTTCCAACATTTTCAACTTCAACAGGCGGTATGACAATTTTACCAAACCCAAGACCCTGTTCAGTTTCTACGATTACAGAGTCGCCTTCTTTCAGGACAAAAGCATCGCTTTTGAAATCATATATTTTTCCTGCTGTTTTAAATTTAACACCAGTGACTTTAATCATAAATCAGGTTTCCTTTGTCAGCAACAATTTTAAGGAAAAATTTATCCAATGTTAACCTTAGTGTACTATTTGCTGCCAGTCTTTTTTCTGTTTCATAAAGATCTTCAATCCACTCGGGGTTTTTTTTTGTTTCAACCATCTGACTAATATCTGCAAAAGAGTCAAAAAAATCAAGGTTAACTATTTTTTCAGGATAAAGGTTGAAAATCATTAAATCCCTGAAAAATGTTTTCATAATGGCAATGGCATCATCTATAAGGTCGGGATTCAGGCTTAACTTTTGTGAAAGCATCAATCCCTTTGATATGGATTCGTTTGTATCTGTTTGAATCATGCTTGCAAGGGTTTTAAGTAACCACTTCCTTTTTTTGATCCAGTCGACTTCGTTTTTTTCATCATCCTGATTCAAATTTAAATACATCATTGCCTTTTTCAGGTCGGAATCGGCAGTTTTTGATGCTATTGCGGCCATTTGTCTGTCAACCTTGAATTCGTTGATCAGGCATTGTTCAATGAGTCTGGCGGTCAAAGGTTTAAATCTGATTTTACGGCATCTTGAAATAATGGTTGGAACAAGTAAAGATGTCTTGTTGGCAATGAGGATGAAAAATGTTTTTTCAGGCGGTTCTTCAAGCATTTTTAATAATGCATTCTGGGCCTGTCTGTTCATTAGATCTGCATTCAAAATCAGTACCATTCTGAATTTAGCCTCATTGGGCTTAGATGAAATTGCTAATCCCAATTCACGGATTTGGGATATGGAAATTATTTTTTTCCCTTTTAAACGGTCGATACACAGGATATCAGGATGGCTTTTTGCATTAATTTTACGACATGACTTGCAGGTATTGCAGGCAAGGCCGGTTCCTTTCAAACAATTGCACCCCTTTGCAAAGAAAAATGCCGCTTCTTTTCTTCCTGTGTTCTCATTTCCATAGAAAAGAAGGGCATTGGGAATTTTTTTTGTCTGAATGATTATTGTTAACTCGGATACAGTTTTGCTCTGGTATTGCATTTGATCAAAATCAGACATGGTTTGATCAATAACCATGTGTTAATAATCCACCCGCTCCTTTAGTTCTTTTCCGCATTTGAAAAACGGGAGCCGTTTGGGAGGAATAGTGACTTTTTGGCCGGTTTTCGGGTTTCGGCCTGTATAGGTTTTGTACCCTTTTATATGAAAACTGCAAAAACCCCGTATTTCAACTCTTTCTCCTTTGACAAATGAATCGGAAAGCGAGTCAAAAAATATTTTAATGACCTCTGAAGCTTCAGATTTTGTCAGGCTTGCTCTCTCTTTTAATGTCGAAATCAATTCAAGTTTGTTCATACTTCCTCTTTTTATTTTGAAGGATACAATCTTATCATTTTTTAACGGTTCTAATTAAAATTTCATAAAAAGTCAAGGGGTTATGCCAGGAAGCCGGGGATTTTTTCAACATTGTCTTCTTCTGCTTCAACCCCGGCATATTGCCCTAAGGCATCTATTTTGATAACAACACGTCCTTTACCTTTATATCTTGTAAATTCTCCTTTTACACCCGCCATAGGTCCTTCTAAAATTATCACAGGGTCTCCCTTTTTTATGCGGATATTTGTTCCTGTGATCAGATCCGTGCCGGCATTTGTCAGGATTTTTAAGGATTCGATCTGCGACTGAGGCACGGGTACCGGCCCGGATTGATTGCCCAACAGCCTGACAGCCCCGAGTGTTTTTAAAATGTTCAGCTGGTAAGAAGCCTCAAATGTTGATTTCACAAAAACATAACCCCGGAAAAGCGGAACTTCTATCATGAGTCTTCTGTCTTTGCGTTGACTTTTCCGCTTTGTTTTGGGCAGAAATGCTTCAATATTTTTTTTAATAATATTAGTGTGCACTATTTGCTCAAAGTTGCTTCTTGTCAGAAGGGCAAACCAATTTAACGGTTCAATCATTTTGTTCCAAACTCTCCGATTCCATGAAGATTTATGAGAAAGGTAATACTCTGTTCTCCACTTGATTCTGCAAAATAAAGATTAAATGTCCAGCAGGATTTTTTTAAGGTGAGCCCTGCCTGTGTTTCCACGGTCTTTTTTTCTTTCAGGTTTTTTTCAATGGAATAATATGCAGTTAATTCATCAGTGAAGCTGATATCAACTTTTGAATACAAAGATTCTGATTCCGGTATATTGGTTGTATATCGATATTCTGTTCTTAACGCATCCCCCCTCTTATCTTTGAGAGTACTGCCGATATTTAATGTTTTAAAATGATTGTCATAGGGAGACCAGCCAAGATCCATGTCAAGGGAAATAAAGTCATTTGGATTCAGTTCCATTTCAAGCGTAATGTCTGAAAACGGTCTTGTTTCATCATCTCTTTCTTTTTTGATATCATAGCTTTGGTAAAGTTTAATATAGGCAAAATCACGGTAGGTTGTTATCTTCTTTCCCTTAGGGGTTATATTCGATTTTCTGGAAATAAAATTGTTGGTAAGAGACCAGGTAAGAAGGTTTTGCTCCACAATATTGTCCATAGAATCAAAATAGGGCAGATCATTCTGGATGACGTTTGGAATGAAGGCGTATTCAAGCTCAGGGATAATTTCATGTTTAATTTTATCTGCAAACCCATTATTGGGATTAAAGATTTTAATCAGTTTTGTGGACAGCCCCGCACCAATATCATACATCTGTCTTGTCCTGAGGCTGTCGGAATTGTCGTTAATATCCTTGAATTCATTGGTATGCCATATGGTCTGCCTTACACCGACAGACGGTTCAAAATTAAAAAATCTGCCAAGTTTTAAGGGCAGATAGACTTTGGGGTAGATATCTGCCCGCTGCCCTCTCACAAGAGGGACAGTTGCAAGAGGGTCAGTATCTTTCCGGTAAAAAGATCGATATTCAGTATCAAGGGAGTAAAAGAATTTTGAAGGACCGATCTGCTGTTTAAAGGCATCAAACTGAATGCTCGGAAGTGTCTGCAGGGTTGTATCATCAGTATCCTGGCGCCGGGCACGAATATTGTCATACCACAAAGCATCAACATTGAATGAATAGGTTGACCATGATTTGCTGATGTTCAGCCAGTTTTTCCGGGTATAGTCATTATATTCATCCAGGCCCCGGCCAAATTCTTCTTCAAAGTATTCCTTGGTTGCGGTGTATCCTGTAAATCCGTCTTTAAATTCATGAAGATAATCTTCATCACTGGCTATATCGATATCCAGCTTGGCTGTAAATCCATTGGGAAGGTCCTGGTTGTGTTTCATCCTGAACCAGAAGCGGTCAGTATTGGTCCTTGGAGGAGTGATGGAAAAACTATAGTTTTCTGTATTGATTGTTTCATCGCCTATTTTTTCATCTTCAAGAAAATCAAAAAACATGGAGCCTTTTGTTTTGTTATCCATTACATATCTGAATTGGGTTCCTGATTTTATTCCCCGGTCAGACATGTAATCTGTATAAATAGTTGCATCGGTATTTCTTGAAATGGCTATAAAAAGGGGTTGCTCATATTCAAACCCCTTTCTGTCCGATGATGTGAACCTTGGGAACAAAAGACCTGTCTGCCGTTTGGTCTTGACGGGAAATACAAGAAAAGGGCTGTAAGCCGCAGGAACTTTTTTTGCCCAGAGAACAGCATGACTTGCAAGTCCGTATCCTTCAATGGTCACTTTTATATTTTTGCCGGAAATTTTCCAGTCAGGAGAATCGCCTTCGCATGATGTGATGGAACCTTTATCAGCACTATAAGAAAATTTACCCGTTTTTCTTATATTCTCACCATTAATATAAAAGTTATTTTTCTGGATAAAGATAGTGCCTTTGTTTATGGTGCCGATTTCTGTAGTAAGGTTTATATTCATTGAATCACAGGAAATGGAATCTTCGCCGGATATCAAAAGAACATTGCCTTGTGCAAAAGCATCTTTTGTTTTATTTGAGAATTCAACATAATCTGCTTCAAGCCTGGTTTTGCCCCCGGTAATCACAACATCGTTTTCAGCAATATAGAGATTTTTTTTGTTATCAAAGGTTACTGCCCGCGCGGAGATATGCCAGGGAATCTCTTTAGGATTTTGGGGCAGGGCGTTTGCTTTTACAATTTCTCTGCCTGATATGAATATGTAAAAAAAAGCAAATACCACAAAGAGTGGCAGACATCTTTGTCTTAATAAACAGAACATGTTCTTTCCAGTAAAAAATTGCGCATCTATTAAAATTACTGTATAAAGCCATTTTATAGTTTAAAAGTCAAGTTAAGAATGCATGATTCGGATAGGGTCAAGATGGTAAAGGGCAAATAAAAAATGACATTTTCAATTATAGATTCCATTGGCAACACCCCTATTGTTGAGATAAAAAAAATGAATCCCGTAAAAGGGGTTAAAATTTTTGTTAAACTTGAATATATGAACCCCGGCGGGTCTGTTAAAGACCGGGCCGCACTCTATATGATCAATGCGGCAGAAAAATCCGGTGAATTGACTAAAGATAAAACCGTTATCGAAGCAACCAGCGGAAACACAGGTATCGGACTTGCCATGATTTGTGCAGTCAAAGGATACAAGATCGCGCTTACCATGGCGGAAAATGCAAGTGAAGAACGGAAAAGTATTCTGCGTGCAAGGGGTGCCCAGATTATTTCAACTCCCAGGAGGCTGGGGTCTGATGGTGCCATTGAGGAAGCATACAGACTTGCCAGGGAAAACCCGGATAAGTATTTTCTTGCCGATCAATATAACAATGAAGCCAATTGGAAAGCCCATTATCATACCACCGGGCCTGAAATCATTGAGCAGACCAATGGAAAGGTCTCTTGTGTTGTAGCAACCATTGGGACAAGCGGAACACTCATGGGGCTTTCCAGAAGATTGAAAGAGCATAACAGGGATATCAGGATCGTCTGTGTCGAGCCGTATCTCGGGCATAAGATCCAGGGACTTAAAAACATGAAGGAATCCTATACCCCTGAAATTATGGATAAAAGCTGTTTTGATGAAAAAATTAATATTGATGATGATGCAGCCTTTAATGCTGCCCGTATGTTGGCGGTAAAAGAAGGACTGTTTGTCGGGATGAGCAGTGGTGCAGCTATGGCAGCAGCCATTGAAGAAGCCCAAAAAATTAAAAAAGGCATTATTGTAGTCATCTTCCCGGACAGTGGCGAACGGTATCTGTCCACCAGCCTTTTTTCTGTGGAACAACATATTGCCTTGTCACTTTTTAATACCGTTTCAAAATCAAAAATGACGTTTGAACCGCTTGAAAAAGAAAAAGTATCTGTTTATACCTGCGGACCTACGGTTCATGAAAGACTCAATGTGGGCCTGTTCAGGAGATATGCATTTACGGATTTGCTCATAAGATACATTGAGTATCACAATATTGCTGTCAATCATGTGATCAATATCACTGATTATGATGACAGGACCATCCAGGGATCTCAGAAAGCAGGGATGACCCTTTCTAAGTTCACACAAACCTATATGGATCTTTTTAAGAAAGATCTTGCAAAATTGAATATCCGAAAAGCAGATGCCTATCCAAAAGTATCAGAGCATTTTGATGAAATGGTCGATGTGGCAAACAATCTTCAATCAAAACAGCATGCCTATGAAAAATTGCATTCTCTTTATTTTGATATTGGAAGCCAGCCTGGTTATGGTGATTTTTCCAGGATCAATCTGGATAAGATAAAAGTCGGCGCAACAGTAGACCTTGACGAGTATGAAAAGCGTAATCCAAAGGATTTCACATTGTTAAAACGGGTTCGTCTTTCAGAACTCAAAAGAGGCGTGGGTATTAAAACTCAATGGGGCAATGTCCGCCCCTCTCTCCATTTGCAGTGTGCAGCCATTGCCATGAAATTTCTGGGAGAAAATTTTGATATTCAAACCGGGAGCCGGGAACTTATATTTCCGCATCATGAAAACGAAGTTGCCATTGCAAAAGCTTCCAAAGGGGCAAATCTTGCAAGGTACTGGCTGCATTGCGATCCGGTTCGATATGATGGTTCTTTAAAAGTCCGGGATATTGAAATGCTCACCCTTGATGCCCTTGTCAGCCAGGGGTGGGATCTTAAAACCATTCGATTCTGGCTGATTTCCAATCATTATAGAAAAACCTTAGTATTGTCGGAACAGTCCCTGAGACAGGCTCAATATACATTGGATAAAATTAACCGGTGCCTTGCCACTCTGAGTGTAATTAAAGAAGGAAAGGGTTTTAAAGGGATTGATCAATTAATATATGATATAAAACTGGCCTTTCTTCAGTCCATGGAAGATGATTTAAAGATTTCAGGTGTTATTTCTTCAATGCTGGCAAATGTGAAAGCCATCAACAGGCTGATCAATCAAAATGAAATCACTCCGGAAGATGCCCGGAAACTTGTAAATTGTTTTAAAGATATTGATTCTGTTCTTAAGATTTTCAGCTTTACCAGAAAAAAGGAATATTCAGATGAAATTCAAGATCTTATAAGGGAACGTGAACACGCAAGAGAGCAAAAAGACTGGGAACAGGCTGACAAGGTTCGCGAAGTATTAACAGCTTTGGGCGTCCACGTTCATGATAAAAGGATAAAACCATGACCGGTCAATTTTTATTTTTCCCATTTACACATATTACCCGAAACCAGCTGGACACCATTTTAACTTTTTTCCCATCGTTTCAATATTTCCCGGCCCGCATGGATTTTAACCATCATCAAAAGTTGCAGGAATTATTTGAACAGGGGAAAATTAATCCTTTATTTTCATCGCCTGAGGAGCTTGTGGCGGTTGAACAAAAAGTCAGACAATATCTGGAATGGGGCAGGATACATAAGGGAAATGAAGTAAATCTCAAATCACTTTTAAAGGACAACCCTTATTTTACAAGTGATTCGGATATGACTGTGATTAAATCACAGATCAAAGGTATTAAAGAAGATAAAGGAAACGATATCGCTTCTTTGCCAGGTGATCCAGTCCTGGAGCACAACCTGTTGTTTTTAAAGATGGCCCAATTGTGCGATGAACAAAATGAACGCATTGATTTACAGTTAAAAGAGCTGGATAAAAGTCGTGATAATCTTATTTCAGCCTTGCGCGGCTTAGACAGCCCCTTAAGTGATGACAAAAACAGCAAAACACAGGACTATAAAGATTCGGGCCTCATGATGATCCGTGAGCGGATTTATGCCTGGTCAGGATGTATGGCTCAAAAGGATGGATTGAAACACAAAGAGGGGCTGCGGCCTCTATTCGTCACCACCAGTAAAGCGGTATTTGACTGTATTGAGTCGCATTGTCAGAAAGTTGTGAATGCCCTTGACATTGATAAGATAAAAGTGCATGAAAATGAATGTGAAAATAAAAATGAATGGCAACATCATTTTTGTGACTATTTGATGCGTGTGATTCAAGGAACTGGAATCCGGGGAAATGAGATGCCAAAAGTGAATGACGGGTGTTCTCTTTCAGGGCAAATTAAATTGAGCCTTTTTTCCGGGAATGATATAAACAAGCTCTTTAATTATTCAGAAAAACAGATACCTGTATGTCTGATCAAATTAAAGTGATAAAAAACTTGATTTTAATCAATATCATGTTATAAAAGTTTTTTTTATACAGGTTATATTTAAAAAATGAATTTATAATATAATAATGTTAATTTTTTAAGGAGGCTATTAAGATGGCATTTAATCCAATTGTTGATGCAGAAAAATGTGTTGGTTGTGAAGAGTGTGTGGACGTATGTCCAGTGGAAGTTTTTGAAATGGAAGATGAAAAATCTGTTCCGGTTAATGCAGAAGAATGCATGGGCTGCGAAAGCTGCGTGGAAGTATGTGAAGAAGACGCTATTGTAATTGAAGAAGATTAAAAAGACACGTCGTGCAATAAATAAAAATGCCGGTTATGTTTTGTATTAACCGGCATTTTTGTGTTATAGCGGCTTTGTTCTCAAAGGCGCATCAATATTTCAGATATCTCCCCTTCCAATAAAAAATCAAGATAGTAGGCACCTTTCTTTTCAGAATGCAGGGCTTATCCCAGGTCGGGGAAAAATAGGAATATTCCGGAATATTCCCAAAAAAGACTTGACAAACCGAATTTATCCCAATAAACATGGACTAAAAGGGAAAAAGGAAATTAATCCCATGCTGAATGTTCAAAAAAGATATTTTCGGTTTTTCCATATCATATCAGACTTGGTATGTTCCGCAATTCTATATTCTCTTCTCATCTTCTTGGTTTTGTCAGGCAGCAATGGTCGCTTTCCTTTTTCAATTCTACCTGAACCAATGATGGGAAATTGTTTTTATAAGATGTTCAGAAGTGTTTTATATAAGGAGTGGACACCTGTTTGTTGAAATTGATTTTACTGATTTTTTTTATTGGAGTATAATGTGAAAATGATGGAAATGACAAAAAAAAGAGCCCCGCGTGTTCAAAAAAAAATCAAGGCTCTGCTGAACAATGAAACAGGGGTTGTTGAAAATATTTCCGCCTCGGGTGGTTTTCTGAGAATGGAAAGTGATCTTCCCACAGAGCCCTTTCACCTTGAATTAAAAATCAGTGAATTCAAAACAATAAAACTGGAATGCGAACCCCAGTGGCATAATAGTTCTGGGCTCGGGTTCAGAGTTCTCGATGTTGAAGAGGCCAAGGACGACGTGTTCACCCGGTACGTGGAAAATCAAATTCAGGCCTTAAAGGTTTACGGCACAGATAGAGTGTTTAAAGTTGAAATTGTGGTTACCTTAAAAAACACCAATGTCTTTGGAAATGTATATTTTAGCAATTTCATTGAATACCAGGGTGTTGTCAGGGAAAAATTTTTGATGGCCACTGTTCCAGACCTGCACAAATTGATGGCAAACCGCAGCGTCCGCCTGGTGACGGTGGATACTTACAACCGGTTTGTCGACAATGCTTATTTTGGTGATACTCTGGTAGTGGAACTGACCACTTCCGAGATAAAAGCTGCAAGTTGCAGACTGGATATTATATTCAGAAACAAGGTGACCGGACAACTGATCGGCGAAGGGTATCAAAGAGTCTGCATGGTCAGTGAAAAAGGTAAAGTCATCAGAATCCCTGATAATTTTTTAGCCCCCTTAAATTTTTATCATGAAATAAAGGGATAAATCCATGCCATATCTGAGTGCTGTTCTACCCTTGTTTGCAGCAATTATGTCTCTGTGCCTGGGAATTGTGGCCTATTACCTGTCGCGGGGTAAACTCCGCAAGATCTTTTTACGGTTCTGTGTTATCACTTTTTACTGGCAGTTTTCATGGGTGGTTCTTTTTGTGTCCAACAACAGTGAATATGCAGACCTGATATGTAAAATCGGATATTCCGGCATTATTTTTCTGCCCCTGAGCTGTTATGAAACCGTAGCCCATTATCTGAAGATTTCCAAAAAAGATGTTTTTATACTTTACTTTGTCTGTTTCGGATTTTTGGTCAGCCTGTGGAGAACAGACCTTTTTATACAAGGGCCCCACCTTTACTGGTTCGGCTATTATCCAAAGGCAGGCATCCTCCACGGGGCATACCTTCTGATGGTTGCTTATCTGCTTATCAAAAGTACCTATGTCATGGTCTACTTTCACAAAAAAGAAACCGATGCTATCCGAAAGACCCAGCTGAAATTTTTTCTTCTTGCCACTATTGTTTTTTCCGTTTCAGCTATTGATTATCTTTTAAATTATCCGGCTCTGGTTGAAAAACTTGGTTTTAGTCTATATCCTTTCGGAGTCTTTTTTATCAATTTTGCTGTTTTTATTTTTGTTTTATCCCATTTTATCACTCTTAACCTGACCCTTGAAAAGCGTGTTACCGAACAAACCCAGCAGTTGAAAAGTTCTGTTGTTGCATTGGAAAAAGCCGCCAGTGCAAAAAAAGATTTCATTGCCAATGTCACCCATGAACTGAGGACCCCGCTTACCCTGATCCGGGGGTGGACCGATTATATGCTTGGGGGGGAAGCCGGTACCATTCCAGCCACTTTTTCGGATATCATGGGGAAAATCGGGGTACAGACCCTTTCGTTGACCCATAAAATCAATGCACTGCTCAAAATTTCAAAATTTGATGCCGGCATGGATAAGCTTGCCCTGACCCGGATCAATCTTGACACCTGTGTTTTCCAGATTGTATCAAGTTTTAGAGGACTAACAGAGGCAAGCCAGGTTGATCTTACCTATAATTCCAAGTCAACTATTCCGGAAACTTATATTGATCGAGAAAAACTTACTGATATCTTAAATAATCTGATCCGTAATGCCTATAAATTTACTGAAATGGGCAAGATATCCGTGACATTGAAAGACAATGACGATTACATCTGTATTGAGGTGAAAGATACAGGGGTGGGCATGTCTTCCGAGGTCGTGGGAACTGTTTTTAACCGTTTTCAGCAGGGGGACAGTTCAAAAACAAGGATGTATGAAGGCACAGGACTGGGGCTTGCCATTGTTAAAGAGTCCGTTGAAAGGATGTATGGCAGGATATCGGTCACCAGTGTTGAAGAGGAAGGTACCTGTTTTGTTCTGGAACTGCCCAAGAATCTTGAAGAAAAGGAACCTGAATCCATTATTGATAGACGGAAAGTTGATCGGCGGGGGGAAAATGTTGTTTTTCTTCATCCGGAACGGCGGGGAAAATATCGGCGGGATGATGACCTTGCCCGGATTGAAACCGGTGATATTGTCCAGGTTGACCTGGTGGAAAACAGCCGGTTCACCCAGGGAAATGTAGAGATAATTGAGGCAAAAAATCCCAAAGGTACCATTGTCATTGCGGAAGACACTCCCGGGATCCTGGACTTTTTAAGCCGGGCATTAAGTGAGTATACTCAGTATCTGACTGCAGACGGCAAGGAGGCATGGCACACTATCAAAAAGGTAATGCCGGATCTTGTAGTCTCGGATATCATGATGCCTAAAATGGATGGGTTTTCGCTTTTGAAAAATATCAGAAACCACAAACATACCACCGGTGTTCCGGTTATTATCATAACCTCGCTTTCGGAACAGGAAGACCGCATTAAATCTCTGCAATTGGGGGCAGATGATTTTTTGACAAAACCATTCCATCACCTGGAACTCAAGGCACGGGTCAAGAATGTGATCAGTCTTCACAAGCTTGAACGCGAAAAAACAAGGCGGGAGCAACTGGAGGTTTTTTTAATGGTGCTTGCATCGGCCATTGAATCCAAGGACCCGTATACCGGGGGGCATGTGGAACGGGTGGCAAATTATTCCAAGGATCTTGCCGAAAAAATTGGCCTTTCCCCATATCGGGTCAATGAAATTTATATGGGGGCTATTGTCCATGATGTGGGAAAAATCGGGATAAAGGACGATATACTCAACAAGCCCGGAAAGCTGACAGACAGGGAGTTTGACAAGGTCAAGGAGCATCCCACGATCGGAAGGAACATATTGTCCAAACTTGAAATCGCTCCTGTAGCTGTTAATATCGCCTATTATCACCAGGAAAAATGGGATGGCACCGGTTACCCCACCGGCACCAAGGGAAAAGCCATCCCCCTTGAGGCCAGGATTGCCGCCATTGCCGATTGCTGGGATGCCATCACATCGGATCGCCCCTATCGAAGCGCAATGCCCCTTACCAAAGCCATCCGGATAATGAAAGAGGAACGCGGAAGATCCCTTGATCCGGAATTGCTTGATCTGTTTATGAGTAAGGAATACAAGATATACTTAAATTATATCCCGGAAGAACAGCTGGATGAACTATACTCCGAAAAAACAGCCGGCTGAACCGGGCGGCTCGCTCACCTTGAATCCAACGCAGTAATCGGAAAAAATTTGCGGTTTCCGGTCGGGTACTAATTTACCACATCATCCGGGTGAATTGCATACTTTGAAGACAAAATCATTACAGTGGATGCAATATCCTCTGTATGAAGCACAATCAGTTTTCCGGATTCCAGGTTTTCTATTTTAACAGAGTCTTCTTTTTTTCCGGACCAGACTGTATGGTTGCTGTTGTCATTTTCCCGGAAAATCGAGTATATCTGTCCGGGTCTGACTTTGGCTTTGCCTGTATCGATAAAAGCGATCTGATAGTCATTAATCATGATATTATTATCTTCGGAACAGATAATTCTTGCCTCAATGGGATCAGGCTTATCTTCAACCGTTAAAATTGTATCCCGCTTATAATATTCCATAATCAAGTCATCTTTATACACAGGCCTGTAGGCGTTGGTGATTAATGCTTTTGCATAAGTCACTTTATGTTCAAGTATTTTGACCTGTGCTTTGATCAAATGTTTTACCCCGTTAAATGTTTTACCATGGATCTTTTCTTCTACATTATAGGCCGCAAAAATATGATAAATTCTGCCGGGAACCAGTGCCCCTTTCCCTGACGGTTTTATATAAATAATATCATTGGCCGCCATCATAAGGTTGCCGTCCTGTTCCTTGATGATGGATCCAAGGGATGTCTGAGCTTTTTTCTTGAGAAACCCGATATGATCCATTTTGGAAAAAGAAAAAGACGTTTCAACCTTAACGGGAACCTCTTCTTTTTCTGATTTTTTGACTTTAACAATTTTTGGTTTAAGTGCAGCTTTTTCCTTTAAAAAGATCTGTATATTTTTCCCGGGATATATCCAGTGAGGATTTTTTATATCATCATTCATTTCCCAAAGTCCCGGCCAGTCCCATTGGGAATTATAGAATTTTTGAGATAAATCCCATAAGGTATCCCCCTTTTTTATGGTATAGTAAAAACCTGAGTTTTCTCCTGGAATAAATTTTTTATCATCCTGGGCAAGCCCTGTTGAACAAAAAGCAAATCCCCAAAAAGTTAAAACAAATATTATCATCATTGTTTTCTGATTTTGCATCTTTTCCTCCTGATTTGCTTGAATCGTTCTTGAATTCTTGACTTTATTTAAACTATAGTTTTATAAAAAGTCAAGAATTGTTGCGAATTGTTGAGATTATCATAGGAATTGGAATAAAAATGAAACATGTTGCCAACCTGCTGTTTGAAGTAAGAATATTAAAGGACATCGTCAGATCAGGATATGCTTTTCTGGGATCGGGAAAAGAGAGTGTTGCCGAACACAGTTTTATGACAGCCTTTATTTGTTTTGCCATGGCCAGAATAGAACCGGATATTGATAGTGAAAAGCTTGTAACGATGGCCCTGGTTCATGATATTGCCGAGGCAAGAACAGGAGATTTTAACTATGTGGAAAAAAAATATTCAATTGTTGATGAGGCTAAAGCAATTTCACATCTGACAAAGCACCTTCCTTTTGGCAGTGATATTGAAAATCTTATAGATGAATTTAATTCAGGACAGACAAAAGAAGCAAAACTCGTTAAGGATGCCGATCAGATATCTTTTATACTTGAATTAAAAAAAATGGGTGATATCGGGGCAAAAGGTCCTGAAAAATGGCTGCCGATTATCCTTAAGAGACTTAAAACAGAGACGGGTAAACAGATAGCCCAAAGTGTCATGGAAACCGGTTGGGATGAATGGTGGATGAATGATTACTCTGAATAAA
>JAHOYS010000054.1 GCA_019038815.1 Desulfobacterales bacterium
TTTTTTTTTATAATTTATTAATCGTTATCAGTTTATGAATTATATTCAAAAAATAACGAGGATTATATGGGCATATATGAACGCAAAAAAAGAGAAAAGAAACGAAGGAAAACAGAGATTCTCAATGCAGCTCGAAAAGTTTTTTCCAGTAAGGGGTTTAACTCTGCCACAGTGGAAGAAATTGCGTTAGAAGCAGAACTGAGCCCCGGAACTCTATACTTGTATTTTAAAAACAAGGAAGAATTGCACACAATCCTTTCCATTGAAATACTGAAATATCTGGCAGATAAGATCCAAAAAGTTGTCAGCCAGAATATTTCAGTGGAAGAAAAGATTGAAAAATTTTGTAATGTGTTTGTTGAGTTATATGAGTACGATTCAAACATTTTAATCAATCTGTTTCACCTTCAATCCGGAGAAACACTTAAAAACCTTTCGCCTGAAGTCTTACAGCAGATCAAAACATACTCAATCATGGCTCACGGGGCCATGGTTGATGTCGTAAAAAAAGGGATAGATCAGGGTATTTTTATTGATGAACATCCCGTGGCTGTTGCAGATATTTTATGGTCATCCTATGCCGGTGTTGTCCTTTGGGTTGACTCCAAACGGCTTTTGGATGATCAAAAGAATTTTGTTAAATCTACACTAAAAACGACATTTAAGATAATCATTAAGGGGTTAAAAAAAGAATAAATCTATTTTATCAGCGGAACGGTAAGTCCGCCATCCATCAAAAACAACACACTTGCGTCTTTGCCCTTTTCTTTGAGAGCAAGGTCAATGGCTGTCTGAAGATGGCTGAAAGGCTTGATGAACAGTTTTGAAATAACATCCGGTTCCACGTCCGTCACGCCCCACATCCGGGCCCAAAGTCCTATTTCAGCCATTTTAGCTGCCTTGTGATATCCTAAAACATATCCTTTTTCAATAGTTTCAAGGGCAGTTTTCGGGGTATCACTTGAACCTAAAAGATCAGCAAAGGCCTTGCCGCCGATACCACACCTGCATTTAGCCACAAGGATCATGATCCCATTTTTTTTCAGGGCCAATTTTGCATTATCAATGCCTTTCTGGGCCTGGTATAAATCAATATCCTGTGGAAATTTTACCACTGATACTACAATATCAGCCTTTTCTTTTAAGGGGGCCGCAAAGACCTCATTGGCATGATCAATGGCAGCATGAAAGGAATCATTGATATGACCGCAGCAGGTAGCATAGACTTTATGGTGCTTGTCCAGGACCGTCATGATGGAAAAGATTTCCTGTTTTACGGTTTTAATGGCATCAATCATATCTTCATGGACAGGATTGCCGTCAAGGGCCAGTGCCCTTGCTTCAGGAACAAGGGCAAGTTTATGGTTCTGTTCTATGGTTTTATAGCCTGCAATCCCAGGCAGAAAGGATTTTCTTCCTCCGGTATATCCTGCAAAATAATGTGGTTCAACAGAAGAAATAATAATGATCTTATCTGCCTCAACCCCGGCTTTGTTGACATACATCCGGGTCCCATTGGTTGACTGGCCTAAAAAAACCATGTCTTCTTCAACCCTGGCATCATGAACAATAATCCGGTCTTTAATCTCTTCATAATAAGAGCCGAATATTTGAATAAATTCTTCATGAGACGGGCCTCTGTGAGCCCCAGTTGCAATAATAAAATTGAAATCAGTCTGTTTTAAGTCATCAAAAATAAACTCAAGAATTTTTTGGGTGGGAGTGGGTCTTGTGGCATCGTTGACAATGACCAGCACTTTTTTTGCATCGCTCAAAAATTCCTTAAAGTTTTTACTGTTGATGGGGTTATTGATAGCGGTTTTTATATTTTGGTCTTCATCACCGGTTTGAACATCATTTGCTTCAAGAAAACCGATCTTGATATCGTCACTGATTTCAGCTGACATGGAGCCGTCTTTTCCATAGGGGACATCAATTTTCATAAAACCACTCCTTTAGCGTATTGGACCCATTTTATTGAGTTTGTCTATAAAGGTATCAATTTCAGCCTGGAATAATGCTTTGTCTCCAGGGGGAATCTGGACTAGCCGGATTCTTTCGGGATTAATATCCATACTTTTAAATGTATTGTGAAGGCTGGCAACTATTTTTTTAGCCCGGAGATTACCATCATGCTCGCAGTCCCCGTCAGGGCAGCAGGCTGCCATAACGCCCCAGGCATTATGAAGAAAAGGAGCCATTAACAGATGCTCTTCAAGACGTCCTCCGCACATGTTTACCAGGATTTTATAATCCTTTTCTTTTGTTTCAGACTCAGGTAGGACAGATGCCTGAAGCTCGGGAAAATATGACCAGTTACATGCAAAAATAATTGCCTTGGCAGATTCTTGTGCATCTAAAAAGGCTGAGGATATCTCAATAAGTTCGTCCTTATCGGTTCCAAAATGATTTTCAATTTTAGCTGCCCTTGCAGGACAGACCTCAAGACAGATACCACAGGATTTGCATTTGGATGGATCCGTGACAATCTCTTTTCCATCAAAAAACCTGGCTTCATGGGGACATGCCCTGACGCAAATGAGGCAGCGGGCACAGAATGGGGTTGTTATGGATGTAGTGCCGGGGCCTGTAAGTCCCATTTCAATAAGGTCTTTTTTTGCATCAGTGAAAATTTGGGTTAAGGGGACTCCTGAAGAACAGGCAGCCTCACATCGCATGCAGTAAAAACAGGAAAACATTTTATCTGCTACAGATTCTGAAGGTTCAACCTCTCCTGTTAACAGCCCGAAAGCGGTAATTATCTTTGCCCTTGGTGCATCAGATTCCCATCCTGTGTGCTTGAACATGGGGCAATGTTCAAAACAGTATCCGCATCTGATACAATTTGCCAAAGTGCCTTGCCATTTTTCAAGATGTTTAAATTCGTTTATTTTATTTTCCATGGAATTGACCTTTTTATTTTAGCTGTTCACAGAATATCTCAAGTTGGTTGCCGTCACCCAGTCTTCCGGGGCCTGGGCGAGTTTGCCAGGATTCAGAATATTATTGGGATCAAATGCTTTTTTGATACCGGCCAAAAGATTTAATGAATCTGATTTTTCAATTTTAAATGATTCTGCCTTGGAAAGTCCAATACCATGCTCGGCACTGGTGGTCCCATTAACAGAACGGACATAGTCGTAAACCTGCGTGATTGCCTTTTTAGCAGAAGCCCACTGGTCTTTTCTTTTTGTGTCCATTAAAATTTTAGTATGCATACATCCTGAACCACAGTGGCCGTACGCGGTCATGACAATATTGTTTTGATCTGCTATTTCATGGATTTTCCCGGCCATTTCTGCCATTTTAGAGTAGGGAACTGCCATGTCATCGGCAAGGGCTGTGCTGGCAAGATTGTCGTCATATTTTGAAAGCGCCGGAAAGAGTTTTTTCCGCCCCATAAAAATTTTTGCCCGTTCCTTTGGATCATAGCTGGCATGAATATCATTGCCGTTGTGCATCTCACAAGTTTTTCTCATTTTGTTGATTTCATAATCAACAGCTTCTTTTACCATGCCGTCTGCTTCAAAGATCAATGCCGCAGCAACTTCTTTAAGGCCGAGATCCATTGTTTTGTTGACAGCTTTTATGGCAACAGAATCCACCAGTTCCAGCATGGAAGGAGTTGCACCCGATGCCATTATAGACCCTATGGCTTCGCCGGCATCTTTGAGGGAGTCAAAATTGGCAACTCCCATGCATCTGAATTCCGGGATGGGAACAAAGTTTAATGTGGCTTCAACCACAATCCCAAGAGTACCTTCAGACCCTACTATGAGTTTGTGAAGCTGGTAACCCGAGGCTTCAACCCTTGTATGCGCTCCAAGGCTTACCAGATCACCGTTTGCCAGAACTACTTTCATTCCAAGGACGGCATCTCTCGTGGCACCATATTTTACAGACCTTACACCACTTGCATTGTTGGCAATCTCACCACCAATGGTGGCAATCCTGGAAGAAGCCGGTGTCGGGGGATAAAATACCCCGTATTGTTTTAAGGCAAGGTTGAGGTCATCATCAACAACACCGGGTTCAACACGGCAGTAGACATCCTTAAGGTTGATTTCAAGAATTTTATTCATTCCCTTCATATCAAGCATAATTCCACCCTGAATGGGAACGGTCTGACCGCACATTCCTGAGCCGCCACCTCTGGCAATAATCGGAATAACCTGCTCATTGGCGTATCGCATGATTTTTTGGACCTGTGAGGTGGTTTCAGGTTTGACAATAACCCAGGGCATGGCATGATGCACAGAAGAATCTGATCCGTAGATATAGAGGTCAGAAGGATCTGTCTTTATATTGCGCTCCCCGACAATATCTCTTAATCGGGTTTCATCAATTGTTTTCATTCGGGTCCCCCTTTTTTATGAATCTGTTGAATATTCAATATTCATATAATAATTTTCCTGACAAAAATTTAATACTTCCATAAAGATCTGAAAATTTCAATATTATTCCGCAATTTTTTAAATTATTATCAAAAATTTACAGGATTGGCATCCATGGCCGGATCTATTTTCAGCCTTTTATTGATTAAGCCTGTTGATTGTATCTTGATCTATTCTGAGTTTAATAATACTTTATTGTGTCAGCTAAAATTTTTAAAATAAAAATTTGCAGGAGCAAATAAATGACCAGACATAATTTAAAACAAAAACTTACCATGGGAAGCCAGGAATTTATCGTTCACAATATCAAATTACTTGAAGAAATGGAAATGATAAAAATTAAATCTCTGCCCTTTGCGGCCCGTGTTCTGATAGAAAACCTGGCACGAAACATGGATTCAAAAACCATCCAGTGGTCAGACATTGTCACTGCTGCAAAATTTTATGAAACCGGCACTCAAACTTCCGGGCTGATTGCATTCTATCCTGCAAGAGTTCTTATGCAGGATTTCACAGGAGTGCCTGCAGTTGTTGACTTTGCCGCCATGAGAGATGCCGTCAATGAGGCAGGAAAAGATCCCAGGCAAATCAATCCCCTGGTTCCTGTTGATCTGGTCATTGACCATTCCATCCAGGTGGACCATTTCAAGGAAAAAAATTCATTTTTCTTAAATGCCCAAAAAGAGTATGAGCGAAACAAAGAACGATATCAGCTCTTAAAATGGGCCCAGAAAAGTTTTGACAATTTCAGGGTTGTCCCGCCTGAATCAGGGATTTGTCACCAGATTAACCTTGAATATCTTGCCACGGTTGTTTCAACAAAACAGACACAGGATGGTCTTGTGGCTTTTCCTGACACCCTCGTGGGCACTGATTCTCACACTACCATGATCAATGCCCTGGGCGTTCTTGGCTGGGGCGTCGGCGGTATTGAAGCAGAAGCAGTCATGCTGGGCCAGCCATATTATATGAATCTTCCGGAAATTATCGGTGTCAATTTTATCGGCAAACCGCAAAAGCAGATTACCTCAACTGATATTGCTCTTTATGTGACAAATATACTTCGAAAAGAAAATGTGGTTGAAAAGATTGTTGAATATACAGGAAAAGGATTGAAGCATCTGACACTGACAGACCGGGCTACCATATCCAACATGTCTCCTGAATATGGTGCCACAGCCGGCTTTTTTCCAGTTGATGAGCATACCCTGGAATATCTTAAAAAAACGAACCGGCCGAAAACAGCTGCTCTTGTTGAAGCTTATTGTAAGGCCTGTGGACTCTTTAATTTCCATGATAATGATATAAAATTTTCTAAAAAAATTGATGTGGATCTTTCTTTGATTGAGATTTCGGTTGCAGGCCCTTCAAGACCCCAGGACAGGATTTCTCTTTCCGGCGTAAAAGAAAGGGCAGCAAAGATATTTGACCTTGCAGACAAAAAAGGTCTGCAAATCAATCCCGGGAACAAGGTTCGGCCTCTCACCAACGGAAGCGTGGTGATCGCAGCCATTACATCCTGTACTAATACATCCAACCCTTACACCATGATTGGTGCAGGGCTTGCTGCAAAAAAGGCTGTTGAAAACGGCCTGTCCATCCCCTGGTATGTCAAAACCTCCCTGTCCCCCGGGTCCAGGGTGGTAGTGGATTACCTGAAAGGCTCCGGACTGATGGATTATTTCCAGGAACTTGGCTTTAACAATACCGGTTTTGGATGCATGACCTGTATAGGAAACAGTGGCCCCCTTGATCCGTTTATTGAAGAATCCATTAAAACAAATGATATGGATGTCATGTCTGTTCTTTCGGGCAACAGGAACTTTGAGGCAAGAATACACCAGGCCGTCAAAGGTAACTTTTTAATGTCGCCCATCCTTGTAGTGATTTATGCAATAGCCGGAAGAATTGATATTGATTTTAAAACGGAACCTCTTGGAATTTCAAAAAAAGGGGAGCCCGTTTTTATGAAGGACATCTGGCCTGATGCAGATGAAATAAATCATTTTGTTGAAAACTTTGTCCATGAGAGGTTCTTCAAAGACCAGTATGCCCATATTTTTAAAGGAGATAAACTCTGGCAGGAACTTGAAGTGAAAGAAAGCACTACCTTTAAATTTAATGAAGATTCAACCTACATCCGGAAGCCACCCTTTTTCAAAGATTTTTCCCTGGATCTGTCCGACCTTGAGGATATTAAAGATGCCAAAACCATTCTCGTGCTGGGTGATTCAGTTACTACAGACCATATTTCTCCTGCAGGCGCCATTCCTGTGGATTATCCGGCAGGGAAATATCTGATCGAAAATGGTGTAAAACCATGGGAGTTCAATTCCTATGGATCACGCCGGGGGAACCATGAAGTGATGATGAGAGGCACATTCGCAAATATCAGGATAAAAAATAAACTTATTTCAGATACTGGCGGCCTTACCCTTAAATTTCCTGAAAAAACCCGGGAATTTGTATTTGATGCCTCTCAAAAATACCGGAATGAAAATACTGATCTTTTGGTTTTCGGCGGCAAAGAATACGGAACCGGTTCATCAAGGGACTGGGCGGCCAAAGGCACCAGCCTGCTGGGGATAAAGGCGGTCATTGCCACATCTTTTGAAAGGATACACAGGTCCAACCTCGTGGGTATGGGGGTTCTGCCGCTGATTTTCAAACAAGGTGAATCCTTTGAAACAATGGGATTCAAGGGTGATGAAAGCTTTGAAATCAACAATTTAAGCCAGATCCAGCCCAATGGTCTTTTAAATGTTAAAACCTTAAAAAATGGTAAAGAAAAAAGGTTCCAAGTCATTGTCAAGCTCAACACCGATATTGAAATCGATTATATTAAAAACGGCGGAATCCTTCACTATGTACTGCGTCAAATGATCAAAGATTAGAACCTTTTTTCTGTTACATATCCCGGGAGGTGCTGTATTATGCCAGTCCCCCCTTTTCCCAGTACCGGATCAGATTTAAAAAAGTTCTTACCCCGATACCCGAAGGTCCTTTTGGAATATAGGATTTTTCTGTAAAATCCCATGCTGTTCCGGCAATATCCAGGTGGGCCCAGGGAGTTTTATCTACAAAGTTTGACAGGTAGGCCGAGGCAGTAATGGTACCACCCCACTTACCCCCTACATTTTTGATGTCCGCCACCTTTGATTCAATCTGTTTTTTGTATTCTTTGGTCAGGGGCAGCCTCCATATGGGCTCTCCAGCGTTTTTCCCGGCACTGACAAGCCGGTTTGTCAGCTCGTCATTATTACTCATTAACCCTGAATAGTGATGACCAAGCCCTACGACCACGGCACCGGTCAGGGTGGCAATATCCACCACGCAGTCAGGTGAAAAGGTCTTGATGCCATAAGCCAGGGCATCGGCCAGGATCATCCGGCCTTCAGCATCTGTATTCACGATTTCAGAAGTGATTCCATTGAAATGGCGGATGATATCCCCTGGTCGGATCGCAGAACTGCCGGACATGTTATCTGTGGCAGGAATAATAGCCACAACACCGACAGATGGTTTTTCCTCTCCTACAGCCTGCATGGTTGCCAATACGGCCGCACCGCCGCACATGTCATATTTCATCTCTTCCATGCCGGCAGAAGGTTTTAAACTTATCCCGCCGGAATCAAATGTAATGCCTTTTCCTACAAGAAGGATGATATCGGATTTTTTTTCAGGTCTGTATTCAAGGATTATCATCCTGGGAGGAATGGCCGAGCCCTGGTTGACAGCCAGAATGCCGCCCATACCCATTTTTTTCATATCCTTTTTTTCAAGACAGGTGTATGTCAATCCATGTGTCCGGGCCAGGGCTCCGGCATAGTCGGCAAATTCTCTGGATGTCCACCCGTTACCGGGTTCATTGGCCATATCCCTTGCCTCACAGGCAGCCCGGGCAGCAGCAACACCTTTTTTTATTCCTTTTCGAGTGGAGCTGACCGCTTTTGTACAGGTGAATCGAATCATTTTAAGTCCGGTATAGTTACCCTTTTTTTTGCTGATTTTCTTGTATTTTAAAAACCGGTAATCTCCTAGAAAGATACCTTCTGCAAAACATTCAGCTGTTTTTTCCGGACCAGGGTTCTGTATGGTCGGCAGGCAGACGGTTATTGTTTTTGCTTTGATCTTTTCGCATGCTTTTGCCATGCTGCCCCCGATTTTTCTAAGGGTATCAAATACTTCTGAAAGGTCTTCTTCTTTTTCTATTCTGCCCATGCCCATCACCATGACCCGCCGGGCTTTGATTTTTTCTTCAGCCCTGACAGAAGATGGGTAAAACATGAGTTGTTCTTCTGCCTTACCTGAAAAATCCTTCAGGTCAAATGCTTTTTCCACCTGGTCTTTTATGAAAGGATCACATAAGGGCGCCTTATTCTTTTCCTCTGCTACACAATATATAAGCAGATCCGCGTCAATTTTTTCTGCGGGTTTTTCAGTTACGGTCAATCGAGTTGTTTTCATGGGTATCCTTTATCAAATAATTTAATTATGCATTTCTTTTACCTTTATTATGAATCTATGATATAATACGTCCCGTTGTTTTTTTATAGATATATTTTAATAAAATTGTAATTTAAGGGATTTTTTTTATTTATGGAAATTAATCATTATGAATTCAAATATGGTGAATTCGGAGAAACCACAGGGGTACAGATCAACCTGAGGGGTTTTGATGTCCTTCTTTTCAACAATATCAGCAAAGGCACGGCATTTACCATTGAGGAAAGGCGCAAACTCAAACTCAGCGGTTTTCTGCCGCCGCGGGTAAAAACCCTTGAGGAAATGGTCAGATTAAGCCTTGATATAATCGAAAAAAAAGAAAGTGATATTGAAAAATTTATTTATGTCAGAAGCCTTTTTGATAGAAATGTCGTGCTTGCTCATGCCGTCATTGCAAGTGATATCATAAAATTTATGCCCATCATCTATACCCCGACGGTGGGTCTTGCCTGCCAGCAATATTCCAAATCGTACCGGGGAGCCAATGGTATTCATTTTTATCCGGGCAATATTGATTATGCAGAACATATTCTGCATCATTATACGGACCAGGACATTGGAGTTGCCGTTGTAACTGACAACCAGGGAATCCTGGGCATTGGCGATCAGGGTGCCGGCGGAATCCCCATCTGCCTTGGCAAACTGATGCTCTATACCCAGGGAGCCGGCATTGCCCCCTGGCACTGTCTTCCCATATCTCTTGATGTGGGAACGGATAATGAAGAATTGCTAAATGATCCGGACTATCTGGGCTGGCGGCATAAACGCCTCGTAGGAGAGGAATATTACACATTCATTGAAAAATTTGTCATTGCGTTTAAAAAGCAGTTTCCCCATGCCTTATGCCAATGGGAGGACTTTTCAAAACAAACGGCTTTTACCGTCCGGGATAAATATCTTAAGGAATTGATTTCCTTTAACGATGATATCCAGGGAACCGGTGCCGTGGCCCTTGCCGGAATCCTTGCAGCCATGAAAGTAAAAAAAGAAAAAATGACCGATCAGGTGTATCTGGTTCATGGTGCCGGTGCAGGCGGTATCGGTATTGCCGAGCAGATAGAAACGGAACTTGTGGAACAGGGCATGGATGAAAAAGATGCCAGGGCCTGTATTTTTACTCTTGATTCAAGGGGGGTGGTCACTTCAGACAGAGAGCTTGAACCCTACAAAACAAAACTGGCAAAAAAACCAGAAACACTTCCCTGGCTGAAATCTCCAGCAGACAATACACTTTTGAATGTGATTAAAAATGAAAAAGTAACAGTATTGATCGGCACATCAGGACAGCCCGGTTGTTTTACAAAACAGATTGTGGATGCTGTGGGTGAAAATACGGAAAGACCCGTGATTCTGCCACTAAGCAACCCCACTACTAAGACAGAAGCCCTTCCCAAGGATATCTATCAATGGACTGATGGTAAAGCCCTTGTCGCCACAGGATCTCCTTTTGACCCCGTCACCCATGGTGGCAAGGCTTATAGAATAGGCCAGATGAATAATGCATTTGTCTTCCCGGGTGTCGGTCTTGGTGTTGTGGCCTCCGGTGCTTGCGAAGTCCTGCCAACCTTCTTTTCTGCGGCAGCCCATGCAATTGCTGAATTTGTCAAAGAAAAAGAGCTGGATGATGGAATCCTGTTTCCCCCTCTGGATCAACTGAGAGAGGTCTCCTTAGAAGTTGCCAAAAAAGTTGGTGCAGAAGCCATTAAGGCCGGTGTTACCCAGAAAGATTGTGCTTTTTCAAAATTTAAACACAATAATGACCCTGAACGGCTGAACATTCTTGTGGATAAAATACGCTGGTCTCCCAGGTATTTGGAACAGGTTTAATCTTTGTTGAATACCAACAGCCCGTTGCCTGTGTCCGGGCAACGGGCTGTTTTTCGCAATACTGTTGAAAATTTAATAAAACAACAGGATTAAATTTTATATTCTAATTTTGGAAAATAGATGGAAAAACAAGAGCCTTTGTCTATCTCACTTTCCACTTCAATGGTTCCGTGATGTGCTTCAACAATGCTTTTCACTATTGAAAGCCCAAGGCCTGTTCCGTTAATATGTCTTGTCGTTTTATCTTTCACACGAAAAAATTTATCAAAAATATGTTCCAGGTCTTTTTGCGGGATTCCAAGACCGGTATCAGAAACATTTATTACCGCACAATCATTCTTTTTATTTGCCCATACCGTGATTTTCCCACCATTCGGGCTGTATCGGATCGCATTGGATATTAAATTAGAAAGTACTTCTTCTATATTTGTCCGGTTCCCCATCAGCCAAAGCTCTTTCAGGGTTTTTTTTGTTATCAATTGAATAGATTTGGAGCTTGCCTGGTCCCGGTAAAATTCAACCTGATCTTTTATAAGTTCAATCAGGTTCAATTCTTCTCTTTCCTGGTTAATCAATCCGGATTCAATTTTGCCAATATCCAGGAGATCAGTTGAAAGAGCGGTTAGTGACTTGATTCGATTAGAGCTTTTTTGCAGTATTTCTTTTTGTTTTTCTGTCAGCTCTCCTGCCAGTCCATCAAGTACAACATTCAACTGCATGAGAATAGAGTTCAATGGACTTTTAATTTCATGAGCAACCATGGAGATAAAATTTGATTTTAACTGATCGATTTTTTTCAGGGCGGTAATATCATGGAAAACAGTGACAGAGCCTAAATTTCTTTTAAGGCGGTCCCGAAACGGGATACACCTGACGCCAATGATTATATCGTCTTTTTCTTCTGGAAAGGTTATGGTGATATCATCGGTAATTTCTGCAAATATATCCTTTGGCTGATGAATAGCCTGATCTATCATATCCAGCAACCTGGAATCCTTTATAAACTCAGACACTTTATGCCCGATCACAGATTTTTGCCTACAGCCGATCATTTTTAAGAATGCCGGGTTTGCCAATGCAATCCGTTTTTGGTTATCTGTTGTTAAAACACCATTGCTCAATGTGTTGATCATGACCCTCATCCGGGATTTTTCCGTTGCAATATCCTGAAGTGTCCGTATAAATTCAATGGCCTTGCTGATTACAATCCTTAATTCCTGGGGGGAAAAAGGTTTTGCTAAAAAATCAAAGGCCCCTTTTTTCATTGTTTCAATAGAATGTTCAAGGGTTGCGTAACCGGTAATCACTATTACAACCGTATCAGGATGGTGGGCTTTGACATCTGTCAGGACTTCTATCCCGGACATTCCCGGCATCATCAAGTCCAGTAAAATGATATCAAAATGCTTTTCTTCAATCATCTTTAACCCTTTGATACCGTTTTCTGCCACTTCAACATCACAGCCTTCTTCGTTCAGCAACCTTTGGCAGGCTTTCTGAATCCGCACTTCATCATCCACGACCAGAACCCGTGGTTGAAAAAAAACATCTTTTACACTCGTTTTTAAGGAATCCTTACGACTATTATTCATTATTATTCTCTTTCACATGTCATCATTAATAGGTTATGGTTTACACAAAGACATCTCTTCTCCCGAGGCAAAATACATAGGAAATTCAATGATAAAGGTTGTCCCCTTTGATCCGGTTTTTTTGACAGATATTTTTGCCCCATGTTCTTCAATCATACCGTAAACAATGCTTAGACCTAGCCCTGTGCTTTTCCCTACCTCTTTTGTTGTAAAAAAGGGATCAAATATTTTAGATAAATCTTTATGGGGGATGCCTTTCCCCGTATCCTTTACTTCCAGAAAAATTTTTTTGATGACGTTATTTTTATATGAAGTCAGCGTTATGGTACCGGTTCCGTCCATGGCATCTGCAGCATTGATCACCAGGTTAATGAAAACCTGATTGAGTTTACTGATATCTGCATTAATGAGCATCATTTCATCAGACAGGCGCTTTTTAATTTTTATATTTCTGAATTTTTTCTGGTCCCTGACCAAAGTCAAGCTCTGTTCGATAATTTTATTGAATTGAACAATCTTTTTTTCTGATCCTGAGCTGCGGCTGTATACCAGCAGATTTTTAACAATCTCCTTACACCGGTTGGCATCTTCAAGCACACATCCAAGATCTTCACGCATACTATCGTCAAGATCACTCCGTTCCAGAAGGAGACTTGCATAAAAAAGTATTCCAGTCAGCGGATTATTGATTTCATGGGCAACCCCGGCAGCAAGCTGGCCGAGAGACGCCATTTTTTCAGATTGTGCAAGCTGTCTCTGGGTCAGTTTCAGCTCTTTTTCAACCTCGCTCTTGTCACTTAAATCATTATAAATCGCCATTGTGGCAGATTCATTGCCCTTGTCATCGTAGACGATAGCAGCAGACATCTCGACTTCAATTTCTTCACCATGAGAATTAACAATGATTATCCGTGGAATCAAAAGCTTTCCCTTGCCCCCGATCTTCTCATCCCGAAGCATTTTCATTATTTCTTTGGCTTTACCCGGTCGATATAATTGTTCTGTATGCTTTATTTTGCCTTCCCCGCCATTATAGTCGCCAAACAACTCTTTTGCCACTGAATTCATTAAATTGATATTGCCCTGTCGGTCTGCGGCGACAATAGCACTTGCAGAAGAGTGAATAACCCGGCTGATAAATTCTTTCACTCCATACAGCTGGTTCTCAAGGGATTTGGTCCGGGTAATATCCCTTATGCTGCCAATAACATAAGCCACTTCCCCGGTTTCATCAAAAATAGGGGAAAAAACCCTTTCCTCCCATCGATAATGATGCTTTGTTGTAAAACTGTGACTTTTTTTATCTTTTATGACTTTGGAGATAGTACACTGGTCTGAATTACAGGGAGTATCTTTATATAAAAACAGATGAAAACATTTTTTGCCAAAAATTTCCTTAAAGGAAATATTAAAGGTCTCATAAAATTTTTTATTGGCACCCACCAGGGTTTTATCAGGAGAAATAATAACGCTGGGATATGAGAGGGAATCAAATATCCTGATCCGCCAGTACATTTCATCCGATGATAGGTCTAAATATTTTTTCATGCGATTCCTATTTTTCCCCCACTATCCTGCATTGAGATCTGATCATGGTATTTCAAACACATCCTTTAATGCCCTTTTCGCTTCTTTGCCCCTGCCTTCAGGCAGGACAATTCCAATACTGGCACCAGTGCAGCCTGTTTGCAAAACGCGGATTGATTTTTCCGACAGACAATGCAAGGCCCTGCTGATAATACTGTGCCTGTCGCCGAAATGAGGGCCGTGAAAACTGATCAGTTCTGCGGCACAGGCTTGAGGGGCAGGAATATCCAGCGATTTTTTTGTCACTAAAAAAAGGTGTATTTGCGTAGACGTTGCCATAATTGCAGACACAAATAAAAATTTATCTTTTTTATCATCCCGGGATTGAATCATTTGTCCGTATTCAGCCAGCTGGTCAAAAGAAAAAAGATAAGACGAAAGATGCAAGTCAGACACCAGTGTAATCCCGTAGGTCTTTATTTTTTCTTCCACGTAGGTTGCACGGGTTTCAGGATATTTTTTTTTCAAAAACTGAGTCAGCATTTCATTTTCCTTCTGCTCAAACGGAACATGGGATTCGGGCAGATCAAAGTTTTTAGAAAGAATATCAATAACAGTATCACAATCGGTTTGAGCAACAACAAATGTCAACATTGCATTTGAAGAAATCAGACACTGAAACGGCACCTTCTGTCTGCCCAGAAGACATAGGAGAAACCCCAATGGCTGCAACTGGTAATGGTGGGGATATATAGATATGGTACAAACATTTTTATGGCAATTCCAATATCCGTTCTGACAAGAGACCTGGCCGAAATGTTTTGAGGCGATAGTGCCTGAAACAAAGGATTGATTGCCAAAGGTGCTCAAGGTCATGGACACCAGGTTAATCCTGTCGGATGCCAGGGCCTGATAGAGTGGTACACAGGACTGATTCTGCCTGTTACTATATGCATGGGTTGCCTGAACATAATTTTTGTTCAGGCGAATCCCATTTATTTTTACTTTTTCCATCATTCCAAAATCTGGAAAATTATGTAACATCGTATAGTCAAAGTGGAGGGAAAGATAAAAATTACCCTCCCGTCATATTGTTTTTTTATAATACTATTCGCAATGATCCTGGACGATTTCCATTAATTTGTCCAGATCAATGGGTTTTGCAATATAATCGTCCGCCAGAGTTGTTTTGCCATCCTGATGAGTATAACTGGTTGTTTTTACCGAATCAGCCACAGCCGTCAACATGACAACAATAATGTCCTTAAGATCATCATTGTTTTTAATTTCATCACATGCTTCCCACCCGTTTTTCCTTGGCATCATTACATCAAGGATAATAAGGTCGGGTTTTTCTTCTTTTATTTTTTCCATGGCTTCTTCGCCATCGTAGGCCTTGGCAACTCTATATTCCAGCGCTTCCAATTTCATGGAAACCGCTTCCACCAAATCAGGATCATCATCTACGACTAAAATAAGTTGTTTCTCACTCATTGTTATTACTCCTTTTTATTGTCCCTTTTTATAATTATCAGGATTCTTTTTATTTCTATAGCACAGGTCGAGGGAACAATCCCGCTTTTTCTACAATTTGGGGAACCTTTTCTTCCCATTCAATGGCCATTATATGAAAGCCATGGACACCCTTTACTTGTTTTAATCTTTCAATGGATTCAATGGCTATTTTTATTCCCTCTTCGGGTTGCTCTTCCTTGGGGACTGCTTCCATGCGTTTGATAACCTCATCCGGTACATCCATGCCCGGCACTTTGTTTTTCATATATCTTGCCATGCCGGCTGATTTCATGGGGGTGATCCCGGCCAGGAGATGCACCTGTTGATCAAGACCTCTGTCACAAACCATTTCCATATATTTTTCAAATTTATCCAAATTAAAAATGCACTGAGTCTGGATAAAATCCGCACCGGCTTTTACTTTTTTGGCCAGCCGCATTACCCTGAGTTCAAACGGATCGGCAAACGGATTGGCTGCAGCCCCGATAAACATTTTTGGCGGGGATTTAATATCTGCGCCGCCCTGGAATTTGCCTTCCTTCCTCATTTTTTTTACTGTCTGAACCAGCTGAATGGAATCAAGATCAAAGACACCATTGGCCATGGGATGATCACCGAATTTCACATGATCGCCTGACAGGCACATCATTGTATTGATACCCATGGAATAGGCACCAATAATATCGCTTTGCATTGCCAGGCGGTTCCGGTCCCTTGTTACCATCTGCAAAATGGGATCCAATCCCATCTGTTTAATAATCACACCGGCTGCCCAGCTGGACATTCTCACCATGGCGGTCTGATTGTCTGTTACATTGATAGCATCAACATGATCTTTTATAAGACCGGCCTTTTCTTTTACCTTTTCAGGAATTGCACCGCGGGGAGGACCGACTTCAGAGGTCACCGCAAGGGCTCCTGATGCCAATACTTTTTCCAGTTTACTTTGTGTCTTCATAATGACAAATCCTCCCTGATTATTTTTCTAGGCCCGCCGCCGCCGGCCGGTCGAAAGTCTTTTGCTTCCATAATTTCTTCATATCGTTTTTCCATTCCAAGGGCCTTTAATCTTTCCCAGATCAAACACCAGGCACATTCAACATCAGGATCGATTTCACATTTACCATTGGATGTCCCGCCGCAAGGGCCGTTGAGCAGCTGTTTGGAACACCTTGCAACCGGACAGATACCACCGGTGATACCCAGCAGGCAGTCCCCGCATCCCCGGCACCTTTCCACCCAGATTCCCTGGGATTCCGATGCGCCCATAAATTTGGTATTTACGGCAGGAAACACCGGTTTTTCCTTATACCTTTCCGCAATGGTCTGCACACCACATCCGCAGGCCATGGAAAGGATGGCATCCGCCCTGTCAATTTCAGACACGAGTTCCTCCACATATTCAGGGTCACATTGCCTTTCAAGAGTTATCTCTTTAATATCAATGGTACGGCCCTGCTTTAAAAAATGAAGGGTCAGCGCCGAGGCTAAAAGCCCGACTTCTTTTCTTCCACCGGCTGCACATACGGTCACACATTCATTGCAACCGACCAGAAGAATCCGGTCATAGGGGGATATATATTCTATGATTTCACTTAAAGGTTTTTGCTCTGCTGTTATCATATTCTTGTCTCCGAAGATTTAAATTTATCAGCCTACTGCCTTTTGACTCTTATCTATATTGATTCTTTTAATGGGACTGGGCCCCAGTTGTTTAATTTTTTGGGTGAATTCCAGCGCAGTACGGGCAAAAAATTCACCCATTCCAGCCGACATATTCATCATTGCCACCCGTTCAGTTTCCCATCCTAACTCTTCCAGGTATTTTTGTACATGCTCTACCCTGTATCCGGCCCGGGTATTTCCATTTTTAAAATGGCAGTCCCCTTCAAGACACCCGGCCACATAAACGCCATCCGCCCCTTTTTCAAGGGCTTTCATGATATGAATGGCATCTACTTTTCCCGTGCAGGGCACTCGAATGATTTTTACATTTGGCGGATAGGATATCCGTTTGCTGCCTGCCATATCAGCTGCTGTATAAGCACAATAATGACAACAAAATGCGACAATTTCCGGTTCAAAATTTTCCATTAGTTCAACCCTCCGAATAAACCGTCTAGTTTGGCCATAATCTGATCATCTTCAAAGGCAAGCAACTGAATTGCCTTTGCCGGACAATCAGCTGCACAGACACCACATCCCTGGCATTTGGCCGGATCAATCTGTGAATACCCATCCTCGTTAATAAACGGGATACTGAACGGACAGGCACGAACACAGACCAGGCAGGCCGCACATTTGGAACCATCCACTTTAGCAACGGCCGCACCCAGGTTAATCTGCCTTTTAGCAAGAAGGGTTTGTGCCCGTCCTGCTGCTGCATAGGCCTGGGTAATGCTCTCCTGAATTGTTTTGGGAGAATGCGTTGTGCCGGCGATAAAAAATCCTCTGACAGACATATCAACGGGTCGAAGTTTTACATGGTCTTCAAGAAAATAATGATCCGAAGTTCTAGGCAGATGAAACATCATGGACAGATCTTCCGTGGTTTCATCATCTGCAATCATCCCAGTACTCAAGGCAAGATAATCCGTTTCTATTTGAATCTTCCTGCCAAGGATAACATCATCCACAAAAACAGATACCCGGTTATTTTCCACCCGGACTTCTGGTTTATTGTCTAAGGAAAACCTGATAAATTTTACATCCAGGTCCCGGGCTTTCCTGTAATAATCTTCCTGAAAGCCATAGGTGCGAATATCTCTGTATAAAATAAAAATCTGTATGTCAGGATCAATGGCTTTAATGCGCAGGGCATTCTTTATAGCCGCCTGGCAGCAGATCCTTGAACAATTGGGATTGTCAGGTTCTCTTGAGCCCACACACTGAATCATGACCACCTGGTTCATGGCTTTTATTTTTTCAGGATTATCTTCGATCAATACATCCAGTTCCAGCTGGGTTACAATACTGTCATGGGTTCCCAGACCATATGCATCAGGACGATTTGGCAAAGCCCCTGTGGCAAGGATAGTCACCCCATGATCCAGCTGCATGTAATTCATTCTCGGACCTGTCTGGATGCCGGTTTTAAATCGTCCCGGTATTCCGGAATGATCAACAATAATAGACCTTGTCAATACCTGAATGTTTTCATGGGCTGTCACATCATCTATCAATTGATTCATGAACGGCCCCACTTCATCACCTTGTATTGTTTTTCGGATGGACTTTGCCAATCCACCTAAGCCTGCGCTCCTTTCCACAAGGTAGACTTTAACACCCTGGCCGGCCAGTTGAAGTGCCGCCGTCATTCCAGTGACCCCGCCACCCACAACCAATGCATTCTGATTCATGGGTAAGGTCTGGTCCATCAAAGGACGGCTTTTGCGAACACCGCTGATACCGATCCCAAGAAGTTTAAATGCCTTGTCCAATGCTTCTTTGGGCTGCCCCATATGAGCCCATGTGTTCTGATCCCTTAAGTTAACAATTTCCACAAGATATTTATTTAATCCTGCCCGGCGCAGCAGATCCTGGAATTTGGTCTCATGGGTTCTGGGTGAACACCCGCCAATAACCACCCGGTTTAAATTGTTGGTTTTAATGGATGCTTCAATCAACGCCATGGAATCACTGCTGCAACCATATCCAACCGCCTGGGATACAACAACATCGGGTCGGGCACCGGCAAATTCCACCATCTTGTCAACATCCACCACACCGCCGATCTCCAATCCGCAGTCACAAATAAAAACACCAATCTTAGGCTCTTCTCCTGAAACATCCCGTTCCGGTATAAAATCATTTTCACTCTCAGGCACATCCATGATTGCGGGAAGATTAGATGCTGCCATACTTGCAGCGGCACTTGCCTGAACCATTGTTTCAGGGATATCTTTTGGGCTTTCAACCACACCGCAGACATACACACCCGGTCTTGACGTCTTCACCGGATTAAAATGATCTGTTTTTGCAAAATTATGGAGATTTAATTCAATACCCAGTCGACGGGCAAGATCAATGGTTGTTTCAGGAATTCTGAATCCGGTTGACAGCACAACCATATCAAAAGCTTCGGTTTTTGTAAGGACTTCTTCTTCCACGGCATAGGTGATGGAAAGATCTTTAGTCTTGTGGTCTTCAATAATGGAATGAGGCCTGCTGCGGATCATTCTGACGCCGTAATCATTTTTTGCCCGGTTAAGGTATAGCTCATAATCCTTACCATAGGTCCGCATATCCATATAAAAAATTGTGGTTTCAATACTTTCGGCAAAACGTTCTTTTGTGACAATTGCTTCTTTTAAAGCATACATGCAGCAAACCCCGGAGCAATATGGCACATCCGCTTTATTAATTCCTCTAGATCCGACACACTGAATCCATGCCACCTTTTTCGGAGGTTTTTTATCCGACACCCTGACAAGATCACCCTGAAAAGGACCGGAGGCTGACATAATCCGTTCATATTCCAAACCGGTCACTACATTCTCAAATTGTCCGCTGCCAAAATTGTCCAGGATCGCAGGATCAAATAATTGGGCCCCAACACTTAACACAATAGATGCCGCTTCAATTGTAACTTTCTTTTGAGTGTCATCGGGAATAATTGCATCTGCCTTGCAGACCTTTTTCAACGCGTTAATATCTGTTACTTTCTCCATATCAATGGAAAAAGCATAGGGCGTTGCCTGGGGATACCGCATGCAGGTCGGTGCCCGCGGATCCAACCCGGGGGTAAATCGAACCGCTTCAGGAAAATATTTGTGGCATTCTCCACATGCCGTGCATTTATCAATATCAATATACCTTGGCTCAGTAACAAGTGTGGCCTTAAAATTGCCTGTTTCACCGGTTAGTTGCTCAAGTTGGGTCATGGGTTTTAAATCCAGATGGATTTGTCTTGTATTTTCGGATAAATGGGGAGATACCGTACATAAATCACAATTATTGGTTGGAAAAGTTCTATCCAGCTGGGTCATCAACCCGCCAATGGAATATGATGTATCAATCAGTACAACATTTCTACGGGATTCAGCTAAATCCAACGCTGCTCGAATTCCTCCGACTCCACCACCGATAACAAGCACGCTCCTGCCGTTTGACTTATTATGTTGATTATCTTTAAGCTTTTGCATTTGTAACCTGTTTTTATTTAAGGCTATCCATTACCTGTAATATGTGTTCACACAGACAATAAAAATAGACTGATTTACGTTAAAGTTCTGCGCAGTCCAGGATTGCCGGCAAACGGTCTTCCCAGCCCGAAGCAGAAATCTTTATTCCCGCCGCCACACTTTTGAGTTCTTTGATCATTTCTCCGGCAATACGGATACATTCGGCTTCCCGGTCTTTTGATTTCCGTATCCGGGTGATCAATGATTCAGACAGTCTTGAACCAGGGTCATTAATGGAGATGTAGCGGGCCATACCAACATTTTTCAACATGAAAACCGTGGCAATCACCGGCACATTCAATGATTTGAATTTGTTTAAAATTTGAGTGTACCAGGCCATATCAAAAACAGGTGGAACAATTATATATTGCGCACCCGCATCTACTTTTACCTTGGCACTTATAAATTCTTTTTCAAGATGTTCGTCATCCTGGATAGGTTGAACCTGGCACCCGGTAAAGAATTCGGGTTTTCCTTTTAATTCAAAACCGGCAAGGTCTGTTCCTTTCAGAAGAGAGTGAACCATGACCAGCAAATCCAATTCATTGAGATCATCAACCAGTTTTGCATTCTGATGATCACCATGGGCAATATTTTCTCCCTGAACTACCAGCAAATTATGAATTCCAAGAACATGGGCAGCCAGCATATCCCCCTGCAGGGCCATCCGGTTGCGGTCACGGCCATAAATATGAATCATGGGCTCAAGTCCCTGTTGTCGAATGATCGCCCCACCGGCCAAAGCACTCATGTGCATGACGCCATTATCCATATCAGGAATCACAACAGCATCTATTCGTGATTTAAGGTGCCTTACATTTGTCACAAGATCTGATATATCAATTCCCTTAGGGGTATTCATTTCGGCAAGTATGACAAACTCCCCTTTAGAAAATTTAGTTTGAAGAGTCATTAGTATTATTCCTTTTTGTTTTTTTAAGCTTTGGACTTACCTTCCAGCTGAAGCTTAAATTATCATTAAAAATCCAAATTATTTAGATAGCAGAAACCATGCCAAGGGCAGTGAGGGTGTGATTCGTCTTTAAAAACAATCAGTTAGTATGGACAGCATTCTTTTTGTTATTCAGTATGGCGAATAAATTCTTAGAAGATTTTCAAAAAAAGGTTAGAAGATTTTCAAAATTTTGAAGATCTTCTAACCTTTTAATTAAAAAATGGATTTTCAATAATCAATATCCCGGATATGATCATTAAAAGTTCCCGCAGTCTGTGATTTGGTTTGATTTTATTTTTCGTCCAGGTTAATATTCATTTCGTCATTATTTAGACAATCAATATTTAAGCATCTTTGTTTTTTTGCACTGAAAGTTGAAACAATAACTCAATACAGGAGGCATGGCATGAGGGTAAAAACATTTGTTATATTTGTATTAACAGCTGGTTTTTTCATGATTGGGATATCTGTTGCCAGTCAAGATCAAGGCGCAAAAAAGATTAATCTTGATGGGGGTGCAAAAGGGGCAATTGACTTTCCCCACCATGTGCATCAGGCAGCAGTCGGTGATTGTGATGTATGTCACTCTTCTTTTCCAAAAGTTACAGGTGCAATAAAGGATTTAAAGAACCAAAAGCAATTAAAAAAAAAGCAGGTCATGACCAAAACATGTCTAAAATGCCATAGGGCAAAGAAAAAAGCAGGAGAAAAAACAGGACCGGTAAGCTGTTCCGGGTGTCATGTGAAAAAGGCTTAAAC
>JAHOYS010000379.1 GCA_019038815.1 Desulfobacterales bacterium
ATCGGAAAATCTTCCCGATCCCGGTATCCTTGCCCGGGAGATTGTTGAAGATCTTGGGGCGGCCCTTGAACTATTTCGTGAAATAGCCGAAGATTTAGATCATCAGGAAACCGATTAATAATAATTCAAGGAATGCGCTGAGGAGAGATAATCAATGACAAATAGCGACCATTACATAAAACTGGAAAACATGATGCATTCCGCACAGTTTGTGCAACTGGCCGGTGCCAGGGTTAGTATAAAAAAAGGAGAGGCATGCATCACTCTGCCTGTAAGAAAGGAGCTCTACCACGCTGCAGGCGCCATGCACGGCGCATTATATTTTCTTGCATTAGACAATGCAGCTTTTTTTGCAGCTAATTCCCTGGTTGAGGATGTCTTTGTCTTAACAACCAGTTTCACAACCTATATTACCCGCCCTGTATCAGAAGGTGTTGTAAAATCAATCGGTAAGGTTGTTAATCAGAACCACTCCCAGTTTATCTGTGAATCAATTTTGTATGATTCAAATGACAAAGAGATTGCCAGGGCTAACGGTATTTTTGTCAGAAGCAAGATACCTTTATCAGATAAAATCGGTTATAAATAAAAGTAGCTGCACCATGCTTAAATTTTTACAAGAAGGTGAATCAAATGTTAGAAATAATAGATATAGGGGTTGAAAAAGCGGTTGCATATCGTTTGGAAGGAAAGATAACAGAAGAGGAAATGGTGTCAGTGCTTTCTATATTCAAGGAAAAAATAGATAAAGGCGAAAAATTAATTTTATATCAAGAGGTTGTCAGTATCGGCGGGGCTGAGTTTGATGCAATGATTGAAAAATTTAAATTTTTTATGGATTTTGGAATGTCACATTTTACCAGGATAGCAGTGGTAACACATAAAAAATGGATCCATAAGCTTGTCGATCTTGAAGGCAAATTATTTAAGACTATAGAGATGAAAGGATTTCCGATAGAACAGAAAGATAAAGCAATTGAATTTTTAAAAAATGCATAACCTGTTAGCTGATGATGCAGTCGATAGGCCTCTTGACATTATGATGGAATTGATGGAAGCTTGGGGAAAATTAAGAGGATAAAATGAAAAATAAAAAAAATAAAAAAAATATAGTGATCAGGTTTCTGGAATGGATTATCAGGGGCAATAAAAAGGCAGCTGAAAAAGGTGAACTGTGTAAATCATGAATTAATAAAAAGTAAAGCGCCGGTCAGGCGGGTTAAATTAAAAAAAACAAAAAAAAGAGTGATATATGAGTGCAAAAATAAAAGGGATACTGCAAAAAATTAATTTCATTGAAACGGATATGGAACTGCATAAACAGATTCTGGTTTCCGTACCGGCCGATGATAAAACGGAAATGGAAACCATTATTTCTAAAATTGCAGACCAGAAACAACAGATCAATGAGTTAAGACAGCAAATTAAAAAAATAGATGAAGATGAATATAACAAGATCATTGCCATTGAACGGGCGGCTGATGTCTTTCGGCAGATATCCAAAGATAAAAAATTTGTCGAGGTGAATACGCTGAATGAATCAGGTGTTTGTTTCATTACATTTAATGATGGAACCCGTCTGGACTGCCTGGTCACGGCAAAAGAAAAAAACGGGAACTGGACAGTCCTTACTTTGGAGGGAGAAACCAAAGAATATCCAGGTGGATTTATTCAATAAGGAGAGAAAAGCTTGAATTTTAAAAGAGGACTTAACATATCTTTGGCCTTGTCTGCAGGAGTTGTCATGCTGTTTGCCGCAACTCTTTTTGCATCATCCCAGGAGAAAATTCATATTGACCAGTTTATTTCGCCCGACACCTGCAGCGACTGTCATTCTGAAATTTTTGAACAATGGGAAAATTCCATGCATAACCTGGCCCATAAAGACCCCGTGTATTCAAGGGTATCGCAATTTCTTCGAAAAGGCCTGATAAATGAAGGAGAAATAAAAGAGGCAGAATCCTGTGTGAAATGTCATACACCGGTGGGGTATATGACAGGATTCCCCCAAAAGCTTTCAGATGATTTATCGAAAACACCTGAAATTGCAACCCGGGGGATTCAATGTGATTACTGTCATTCTGCTGAAACAATAAAACAGATGTATAATAACGGCCTTGTGCTGAAGCCGGGTCAGGGCGAAGATGAACCGGGTATCAAGTATGGCCCTTTTGATGATGCAGAACCTGATTTCCATGAGGCTGAATACTCTAAACTTCATACTGAATCAGAGTTTTGCGGAACCTGTCATAATGTAAAACATGTGGTGTTTGGAACGGATCTTGAAACAACTTACACGGAATGGAAGAACAGTCCCTATAATTCAAAAGATCCTCAACAAAAGATTACCTGCCAGGGGTGCCATATGTACCAGAGACCGGGTATCCCTGCCACAGGCTCTACTCCTCGACCCGAGAATCCGGGAGCTGCCACCGATTACAGTGATGAAAGGCCCCATATTTTCACCCATTATTTTGTCGGGGGCAACGCATCGGTTCCAGGTCAGTTTGGTGGAGAAGCAAAAGTGCAAATGGCCATTGAACGGCTTAAGAATGCAGCCACACTGTCTGTTGATACATCCTTGATCCAGCAAAAAAAGCTGAATATCACCGTGGCCAATACCGGCGCCGGGCATTCAATTCCCACAGGAGTCGGCGATCTTCGGCAGGTATGGCTTGAAATTATCATCCGTGATAAAGCCGGCAAGATAAGCTTTCAGGCTGGTGTTCTGGATGACAAACATGAGCTGCCCAAAGATGCTGTGATCTTTCGGACGGTTTTTGGAGATGGGAAAGGAAATCAGGTTATTAATATTGCAAAGGCAAGACAGGTGCTTAATGATAACAGGATAAAGGCAAAGCAGAGTGTAACCCAAAAAATTGATCTTCCTTTTGCGCCTGAAAAAGATGCCATGGTGACTGTCCGACTGCTATACCGCGGTATGCCCCAGAAAATTTTAAACCTGATTCCGGGAAAACCCTTTGAACCCTTACCAATAGTAGAGATGGCAAAGGTTCAAAAACGAATTTAGAACGGCCGGAATCTGCCGTCAAACCATTTTTTATAGGTTGCAGTATTTGAACAGACAGATAAAGAAAGGCGCATGACAATATTTGAAATTATTATCATTGCCGCGGGGCTTGCCATGGATGCCTCGGCTGTCTGTCTTGCCGCGGCTGCCGCAGGATTTGCAAAGGATGCCAGGGCCAAATTCCGTCTGTCTTTTCATTTTGGACTGTTCCAGTTTTTAATGCCGGTGCTGGGCTGGTTTCTGGGTATCAGTTTTGTATCTCATTTTAAAGCGTTTGATCACTGGATTGCTTTTTTCCTTCTGGCCTTTGTCGGCATCAGAATGATCCGCCAGGGAATGGATAAGGCATCTGTTATACCAAAAAAAGATCCCTCCAGGGGAATGACAATGATTATGCTCAGTGTGGCCACCAGTATTGATGCCCTGGCAGTGGGCTTAAGCCTTGCCATGCTGGATGTAAACATCTGGTATCCGAGCATCATGATCGGTGTGATCACAACAGGCATGTCACTTCTGGCCATTAAGGCCGGAACAAAACTTGGGACGATGTTTGGCAAACGAATGGAAATTTTCGGAGGCATCGTGTTGATCCTGATCGGTTCACGGATTTTATATTCTCATTTAATTTCATAACCTTAAATTATATAGCATACTTATGAAAATCATCGATATTATAAGCTCGGAAATGAATTTGGAAACAGCCAGGGTTTCAGCAGTTGCTCAATTGCTGGATCAGGGTTCTACTATCCCCTTTATCGCCCGGTATCGAAAAGAAGTGACCCAATCTCTGGATGAAGTTGCCATTGCCGATATCAGGGATCGGATAGAACAGCTAAATGCGCTTAATAATAGAAAAGAGGCAATACTCAAGTCTTTAAAGGAGCGTGAACTTTTAACGGAATCATTATTGGCAGATATTCAAAAGACACTGTCAATAATTGATCTTGAAGATATCTATGAAAAATACCGGCCTAAAAAAAGGACCAGGGCACAGGCTGCAAGGGAAAAAGGCCTGGAACCTTTAGCCATTTTCCTTTTAAGCCAGTCCAATCAGGCGCCTTTGCTTGAAGCAAAAAAATATCTTTCATCGCAAAACCAGGTTGAATCGGTTGAAGAAGCCATGGCCGGTGCAAGAGATATTATTGCACAAAATGTGAATGAAGATATCGACGTCAGAGCAGGCATCAGAAAATTGTTTTCAGATACCGCACAGATTCAATCCAGGATAAAAAAAGCAAAAGAAGAGGAAGGCATAAAATTCAAGGATTATTTTGACTGGTCAGAACCAGCCTTTAAGACACCTTCCCACCGGATACTGGCCATGCTCAGAGGCCAAAATGAGTCCATCCTTTCCGTACATGTTTTGCCGGATGAAAAAAGGGCGATCCATCTGATTGAAAAACAGGTAATAAAAAATCAATCCCTGTCGGCACAGGAAGTAAAATCTGCCATAAAAGACAGCTATAAAAGGCTTTTATCCAAATCCATTGAAAAAGAATGTATCAGTGAATTAAAGGCAAAGGCAGATGAAGTAGCCATAGGTGTGTTTGCCGAAAATTTAAGGCAGCTGCTATTGTCTTCCCCCCTGGGCCAGCAGAGAACCCTTGCTATTGATCCAGGATTTAGAACCGGCTGCAAAGTGGTCTGCCTTGATGCCCAGGGAAACCTTTTGCACCATGATTTGATTTTTCCTCACCACAGTAATGATGAAAAAGCAAAAAAGATCGTATTAAATCTTGTGAAAACATATAATATTGAGGCCATTGCCATTGGTAACGGAACGGCAGGACGTGAGACCGAAGCTTTTGTAAAAAGACTGAATATGGATAGCAAAATTCATATTGTCATGGTGGATGAAAGCGGGGCATCCATTTATTCTGCTTCAAAGATCGCAAGAGAAGAATTCCCGGATCACGATATTACGGTCAGGGGAGCTGTCTCCATAGGCAGAAGACTTTTGGATCCCCTGGCGGAGCTTGTCAAGCTGGATCCCAAATCCATTGGTGTAGGGCAGTATCAGCATGATGTGGATCAAAAGTTATTAAGAAAATCCCTGGATGATGTGGTGATATCCTGTGTGAATAAGGTCGGGGTTGAGGCCAATACAGCAAGCCGGGAATTGCTTTGCCGGGTATCAGGCTTAAATGATACCATTGCATTTAATATGATCCGGTTTCGTAATGAAAACGGCCCGTTCAGATCAAGGAAAGATTTTTTAAAGGTGCCAAGACTCGGGCCAAAGGCATTTGAGCAGGCTGCCGGGTTTTTAAGAATTCATAATGCAACGCACCCCTTGGACAAAAGCGGGATTCATCCTGAATCCTACAGGGTTGTCAAGAAGATGGCAAAAGATGCAGGCCGCGACATCGAAGACCTTGTGATGAATGCCGAAGAAATCGGTAAAATTGATCTGAATCGATATGTTAGCGATACCGTCGGGCTGCCGACCCTTAAGGATATCGTGAAAGAACTGGCAAGTCCCGGACGTGATCCCAGAAAAGAATTTCAAGCTTTTTCCTTTGACGATACCATTCATGATATCAAGGATCTTATCCCGGGAATGAAAGTACCGGGTATTGTGACAAATGTTACTGCCTTTGGTGCTTTTGTAGATATCGGTGTTCATCAGGACGGTCTTGTTCATATCAGCCAGATGGCAGATCGCTTTGTTAAAGATCCCAATGAAATTGTCACAGTCCGGCAGGCGGTTTTCGTAACAATCCTGGAAGTGGATGTGAAAAGAAAAAGGATTTCTCTTTCCATGAAGGAAAATTAAAATTTTTTTTTGCCTGGAAATTTAATGATTTCGTGAGTATACTATTTTTAAACGTTAACCATAATATCTTTGGAGAAATGCCATGAAAAGTATATTTAAATGGTTATTTATCATTGGCGGTGTTTTATTGGTTCTTATTATTGCAGCCGTCATTATTGTCCCTCAATTTATTGATGTTAAAAAGTATAAACCCACGATAGAGCAGAAAGTCGTGGAAGCGACAGGCCGCTCTTTTACGCTCGGCGATGAAATAGATCTGTCTATCTTTCCATGGGTGGGTGTGAAATTGACCGATCTTCATCTGGGCAACCTGACCGGGTACAAAGAAAAAGACATGGTATCTGTGAAGAATTTTGAGGTCAGACTCAAAGTGATGCCGTTATTATCAAAACGAATAGAAGTTAAAACATTTGTTTTGGACAGTCCTAGAATTTATCTGGAAAAGTTAAAAAACGGTGATGCCAACTGGCAGGGGATTGGTAAACAACACGAGAAAAAAGCGCATGAGAAAAAGAAGAAAGAAAAACCTTCAACAGGCCAGGGATTGCCGATTGAAGCATTACTGGTAGATAATTTCTCCATTACAAACGGTCAGTTGATTTATGTTGATCAGGGAGCAGATGTTAAAAAAGAAATATCAGATTTGAATCTGAGTTTAGAGAACATCAGTCTTGAAAATCCTATCGGAATCTCATTGAGTGCCAGAATAGACGGGAAACCAGTTTCTCTTGATGGAAGAGCCGGCCCCATTGGGAAGGAACCCGGTAAAGGAACCATTGCCCTGGATTTTGTTTTAAAAGCACTGGAAGAGCTGGAGGTAAAATTCAAGGGGACGCTTGTTGATCCCCTGGTCAGCCAGACCATTGATGTTGAGCTCAATGTGTCTTCTTTTTCACCCAGAAAACTTCTGGCAGTGATGAATCTTGATTTTCCAGTTCAGACAAAAGATCCAAAGGTATTGGATGCAGTTGCTTTAAAAGCACGGATAAAAGGTAACAAAGACAGTATATCCCTGTCTGACGGTGAGTTGGTTCTGGATGATTCCAGATTTACAGTTGCCGCTTCGGCAAAAGAGTTTTTAAAACCCAACTTGACGTTTGATCTCCAACTGGATGAAATCGACCTTGACCGGTATCTGCCGGAACCCCCGGCAAAGGAAGAAACGTCTGGGACAGGTGGCACCACCCCATCAAAAAAAGCTGAACCTGCTGAGTCGTCAAAGAAAAAAACAGATTATGGTCCTTTAAGAAAACTGATTCTGGATGGAAAGGTTAAGGTTGGGAAATTAAAGGCCCATGGCGCAATAGTTGAAAATGTTGATGTCCGCATCCTGGCAAAAAACGGCATTATCACCATAGATCCGTTGGGCTTGAACCTTTATCAGGGAAGTATTGCATCAAAGGTTGAGCTTAACGTTCAAAAAAGCAATCCAAGGACAAAGGTGACTCTTGATGCCAAAGGAATTCAGGCAGGACCTTTGATGAAAGATGCCCTGCAAAAAGAATTGATTGAGGGAACACTGAAAACCAATATAGGGCTTTCCATGACGGGTGAAACGCCTGATATGATTAAGCAGACATTGACCGGGCAAGGAGAGCTTTTATTTGCCGATGGTGCAATTATTGGCATTGACCTTGCCAATGCGGTACGAAATGTCAAATCCAGTTTTGGAGTGGGAGAAAAACCGGCAGAAAAGCCGAGAACGGATTTTGCAGAATTGAAAATTCCTTTTACAGCAAGGAATGGTCTGGTGAATACAAACGGAGCCGGTCTGATTTCTCCGTTGATCCGGGTCCTTGTCACCGGAAAGATCAATCTTGTAAAAGAGTTGCTTGATTTAAGGGTAGAACCTAAATTTGTCGCCAGTCTGAAAGGCCAGGGGGACACCGAACAGAGATCGGGTCTGATGGTACCTGTTCTGATAACAGGCTCTTTTTCTGATCCTAAAATTCGACCTGATCTGAAAGGAATGCTCGGTAGCGGTGTTATACCGGATGCAGAAGGATTAAAGAAAATATTGGGTACAGAAGAAGGCCAGGAAGAAAAAGTTGAATCTGTCAAGGAAGGTGTTGAAAAGCAGATTAAAAGCCTGTTCCCGGGTTTGACTAACTAAAATAGAATTTATTGATAACGTATGGACGATCTTAATCAGATTATAGAAACTATTTCATTGACCATGGGAGCCGCCTGGGGCAGTGGTATTAATTTGTATGCCACTATTCTGGTCTTAGGATTTCTGGGGGCCACAGACAATATTGTCCTGCCTCAAAGCCTTGAAATATTAATGAATCCCTTGGTGATCGGGGCAGCAGGGTTAATGTATGTCGTTGAATTTGTTGCCGATAAGATTCCGGGAGTTGATACGGGATGGGATACCCTGCACACCTTTGTGAGAATTCCGGCAGGAGTTCTTCTGGCTGCAGGTGCCGTGGGGGATGTGAATCCGGCTGTTGCAGTTGCGGCAGGCGTTTTAGGAGGAGGGCTTTCCGCTGGCACCCATGCTGCCAAATCCGGCACCCGCCTGTTGATTAATACTTCTCCCGAGCCGGTATCCAACTGGACCGCCTCTGTTCTTGAAGATGTGGCAGTGATTACAGGGGTGTGGGCAGCCCTTGCTCATCCCTGGGTGTTTCTGGTGATACTGATTTTGTTTATTCTTTTATTGATATGGTTTTTACCCAAGTTGTGGAATGCCATTAAAAAGTTTTTTGCATTTCTGGGCAGAATTTTTGGTGGGGGGAAAAAACACAGTGATGCAAAACCGGATAAAAGTGACGATACGATAATAAAGGAATAAAATGAGAAGCATAAATACTAAATATTTATGGATGATACAGGTGGGCATCGTGGTCACACTGATGTTATCCTCACAGGTTTTTGCCGGTAATTCCTGGCTGGATAAAGGCAGTGATGTCTTGAAGACCTTTGGATTTGGGAACAAAGCAAGTGAATTGACGATTGAAGAAATCGGAGCCGGACTCAAAGAAGCTCTTAAAGTCGGTTCAGGTAATGTAGTGAATCAATTGGGGACGGAAGACGGGTTTAATAATGATTCAAATATCCATATTCCTTTGCCGGCAAGTCTTGAAAAGGTAAAATCCATGTTAAGCAAGGTGGGTATGTCATCTTTGCTTGAAGATCTTGAGTTAAAACTGAACAGGGCAGCAGAAACCGCAACACCACGGGCAAAACAATTGTTCTGGAATGCCATTTCAGGGATGAGCTTAGAGGATGTAAAAGGGATTTATAATGGACCTGATGATGCTGCTACCCAGTATTTTAAAGGAAAAATGTCACCGGATCTTGCCCGGGAAATGAAGCCGCTGATTGAAGACAGCCTGTCTGAAGTCGGTGCGGTACAGTCCTATGACAATATGATGAAAGAATACAAGTCCATTCCGTTTGTGCCGGATGTAAAGGCAAACCTGACCGATCATGTGATTGAAAAAGGAATGGACGGTATATTTTATTATATAGCAAAAGAAGAAGCAGCCATCCGGCAGAATCCTGCCAAGCGAACAACGGAACTTTTGAAAAAGGTTTTTAATAAATAAAAAGACCTTTATAACTCTGCAACAGTGATTGAAGATTGATGAGGTATTTATGGATGTGACATTCTATGGCGCAGCAGGTGAAGTGACAGGTTCAATGCATCTTCTGGATACAGGCATGGACCGGATTCTGTTTGATTGTGGTATGTTCCAGGGCAGGCGGAAAGAAAGTAAGGAAAAAAATAAAATTTTTCCCATAGATAGAAGCAAAATCACCAACATGATTTTGTCCCATGCCCATATTGATCACTCCGGCCGTATTCCCGTGCTGACAGGTAACGGCTTTTCCGGCAGAGTTGTGACCACCCGACCTACGGCAGATGCTCTTGATTATATGCTGATGGACAGCGGCCATATCCAGGAATCAGATGCACAATATTTAAATTATAAATCACTCAGATCCTTTTTGCGTCAATTGGAACAAAATAATGTAAAACAGAAGGTCACCAATAAGGAAAGAAATGACATAAAAAAAATGTTGAAAAAGAACGCTCATGAACTCAATATCGAAACCATTCATAAACTTCAAAAACAGCATGAGCTTGATATAGTTACACCGCTTTATACCATGGACGAAGCAAAACAGGCCCTTGGATTTATTGATGGGTATCCTTTTCATTATCCTGTAACCATCGGCAAAGATACCACGGTAAAATTCTATGTGGCAGGTCATATCCTTGGATCTGCTTTTTCAGTGGTGACCATCAAAAGAAATGATAAAACCACCCGGATTCTGTATACCGGAGATGTGGGACGGTTTGGAAAACCGATATTAAAGGATCCGACCCTGGTATTTGATGAAGAAGACAGAGACATTGATCTGTTCATTACAGAAAGCACCTATGGCGACAGGGAGCATGAGCCGGTTGAAGATCTGGGATCAAACCTGAAAAAGGTTCTGAACGATACATTTGAACGAGGCGGATCTGTGATTATCCCGTCTTTTGCTTTTGGCAGAACCCAGGAACTGATTTATATCCTTCATGAGCTTTACGACAAGGGAGAGGTGCCAAGATATCCAGTATATGTGGACAGTCCCCTTGCCTCCAACATCACCAAGGTATTTGGCGAGCACCCGGAAACATACGATAAGGAAACCCATGAAACCTTTCTTGAAAAGGGGGAAAATCCGTTTCATTTTGATAAAATCAAATTTGTTCAGACAGTACAGGAATCCATGCAGTTAACCCAGGACAGTTCATCCCATGTGGTGATATCTGCTTCGGGAATGTGTGAAGCCGGAAGGATACTGCATCACCTTAGATATAAGATCCATAACCCGAAAAATACCATTCTGCTTGTGGGGTATATGGCTGAAAATACGCTGGGCAGACGGATTCAGGAACTGGGTGCTGAAAGTGCTGAATCAGAGAATAACGGGGAACCACCTGAAATAAAAATACTTGGGAAAAGCTATCCCTTGCTTGCAAAAGTTGAAAAAATCGGAGGATTCAGTGCACACGCGGACAAACATGAACTGGAAAGAATTGTTACAGGGTCAAATCTTCGAATAAAAAAAATTGGTGTTGTCCATGGGGAAAAGGCTCAAAGTGCTGCATTTGCAAAGCATCTTCAGCAAAAAGGGTATAATACATTTATTCCCGGGCCCGGTGATAAGATATCTTTATAAATTTTTGTGATTTATTTATTAGAGGATATTGCCAGTAGAACACCAAACCCGATAAAAATTGAACCGCTTGTTTGATTAAAGACTTTGATCCTTTTTGGTTTGGTTAGCCAGGCTTTTATCCTGTGCGCTAACAGGGCATAGGACATCAAGAAAAAGAATGAAAAGAACATCAATGTAGAAATAAGTATAGTAAATTGGGGAATCAACGCCTTGTTGATATTTACAAACTGTGGAAACAGGGCAGTCAGGAAGATTATCGCCTTTGGATTGCTCAGTGCGACACCCAGGGCTTGGAAAAATATTTTTTGAGATGAAACATTTGTTGAAATCAATTGATTTTTCATTGTAATAAAATCATGATTCTTTTGAGAAAGCATTTTAAGACCTAAATAGATCAGATAGGCTGCACCGGCGAATTTGATAATATTAAATATTATCTCTGAAGTCTTTAGTATGGTCCCCACTCCTGTAACAGCTATAATGCCGAGGAATAAAAGCCCGGCAATATTACCTGCTGCTGCGAAAATGGCTTTTCTTCTCCCATGTAATGTTGAGTTTGTCATAATGAAAAGAACTGCTGGCCCGGGTGTTGAAGTTGCAACTATTACTAATGTCAAATACATTAGCCATAATTGAATTGTCATTTTTATTTCCTTTAGAAAGTATAATATCCTGAAATGTATAATCCTTAATGCGGTTCATTAACATCATACGATTAGTAAACAAACTAACACCCGTCAAGCAGAAAAATTTATATTTTCAAATAGTTTTCACAAAAGTCTTTATTTTATGTGGTTTTAATTCTAATTAATTGTTTAAGCTATGCTGGTTTACAAAAAAAGGTAAAAAATGAAGATAGAAAAAAATCATAAAATAGGCTTTTTTGATATAGATCATCAATTTAAATTGAGAGTTCAGTCAGTTGCCCGATTTTTCCAGGATATGGCGGTTTTTCATTCAACAGGGATTGGGGCCGGCCCGGATGTATTGTTTGAAAAAGGTGTTGTCTGGTTTTTAAATCGCCTGGAAATAGAGTTTTTCCGTTATCCCACGCTGGGGGAGGATATTAAAATTACAACATGGTCAAGAGGGTTTAACGGGTATAAAGGATTCAGGGAATATCATATACAATCATCTCTGGGGGATATTGCCAGGGGATCAAGTGTCTGGCTTTTTTTTGATTTCAAGCGAAAGCGGATTGCAAAAGTGCCGGCCCAAATTTCCAGGCTTTACGAGATTGAAAAAGAGAAATGGTTTGACAAGGAAATTGATGACTGGAAGACCTGTGGGAGAATCAGGCCGGAACAGGAGATGGATGTCAGCCTGAGATATTCGGATTTTGATATAAACGGGCATGTGAACAATACAATATACCTGGGATTTCTGGAAACCCTGTATCATAAGACGATAAACAGCAATGGAAGGCCGATCAGGAATATTAAAATCAGGTTTTCCCATGAAATCGGTAAAGCAAAAGAAAGCATTCAAACAGGCTGGCACAAGACTAATGGTGTATATCAATGCAATATATTTGATGATTCAATGCTATATGCTGATGCCCAGATTATCCCAATGGATTGAGAGCAGGAAATATGGCAAAGGAGGCAAAGATGGGGCAAAAATTTGAGGTTCTGGTAAAAGACCTGAGTAAAAAATTTTCTTTAGACCTGTTTGATTTTCAGGATACATCTGAATTGGAACCCTTAGACAGCATTATTGGTCAAGAGCGGGCTGTTGAATCTATTGATTTTGGATTGAACATGAAGGGCCCGGAATATAATATTTTTGTCACTGGCCTGGAAGGTACCGGTAAATCGACCATTGTCCGAAAGCTTCTCCGGGCGCATACTAAAAATTGTGAAATTTCGGAAGACCTCTGTCTGGTCAATAATTTCGACGATGCATACTGTCCGGTAGTGATTGAAATGCCGGCAGGCTCGGCTGTCTATTTCAGTCAGAGCATGGCCCGTTTTATCGAAGTGATAAAGACCAAAATACCGGCTTTTTTTGAAACACCTTCTTTTCAGGAAGAGCAGAATATTATTCATAAAGAAACCTTGAGCAGCCAAAAAAAGTTATCGGCTGATGTTGAACAGCTGGCTAAAAGCAAGGGGTTTTCAATCATCAATACAGAAGCGGGTTATCAGGTTATTCCAGTCAGTGACGGGCAGCCCGTGTCCCAGGAAACATATCAGTCTCTGGATGATGTAACACGTCAGAAAATGGATGAAGAAAGAGTCCGGGTTGAAGAAATGCTTGATGACTCACTTTTTGAAATTAATAAACTTGGTGAGGAAATGAAAGTTGTGTTAAAGCAGCTTGTCACCTCAAAAACAGAGCAGCTTATTTCTGAGCAGATTGATCCGGTCAGGTATTATTTCAGGGATTGCAAAGACATTCAAATATACTTAAAAAATGTCAAGGAAGATATTATTGATAATATCGCCACATTTCTGGGCATTAAAGGCAAGGAGGATGCCGAAGGCAAAAAACTTCTGGAGATGACAGGATCTCTTGTGAAAAGATATCAGGTTAATGTACTGGTGGATCGAAGGCGGGAAAAAGGTGCGCCGGTTGTGTTTGAACCAAATCCAAGTTTTCATAATCTTTTTGGGAAAATTGAGAAGAAACCGCTTATGGGATCATTTGAAACAGATTTTACAATGGTTCAGGCAGGTTCCCTGTTAAAAGCCAATAAAGGTTATCTTGTCCTGGATATTGAACCGCTTTTAATCAATCCTTCTGTGTGGGAGGCCTTAAAAAGGACACTGCAGGACTCAATGCTTCGGATTGAAGATATGCCGGGTCAGGCCGATTATGGTATGCCTTCATTAAAACCTGCCCCAATACCATTGCATGTCAAGGTGATTCTTGTTGGTGGTTATCAACCTTTCAAGATTTTACAGAACGCAGATTCAAAATTTAACAAGATATTTAAAGTCAGAGCGGATTTTGATTATGAAGTAGAATTGACAGATGAGAACGGGTATAATTATGCAAGATTTATTGCCCATGCCTGTCAAAGAGAAAATCTGCTGGATTTTACCCGGAATGGTGTGTGTGCTGTGATTGAATACGGGAAAAGGATGGTTGCAGATCAGAAAAAACTTTCTTTAAGGTTTGGCCATATCCTTGGGATTTTAAAGGAAGCTGACTACTGGGCTAAAAAGGATAATGCACAGATAATTTCTCAGAAATATGTGATCCGGACGCTTAGTCAGCACAGATTTCGCCATAATCTTTATGAAGAAAAAGTATTGGAGCAATTTGATGATAACTCAGTTCTGATTGATGTCAAAGGAAAGGTAACAGGCCAGGTAAATGCCCTTGCTGTCTATGATATGGGAGAAATCGCTTTTGGAAGGCCCACAAGGATTACCGCAGAATCCTATATGGGAACCCCCGGGATTATTAATATTGAACATGAATCTGATCTTTCCGGTGAGACCCATGATAAAGGGGTGATGATTGTTTCGGGCTATCTTGGCAGAATGTTTGCACAAAATTATCCTTTAAGCGTGAGTATCAGTATTACATTTGAACAAAGTTATGATGGTGTTGACGGCGACAGTGCTTCATCTACGGAATTGTATGCTGTTCTTTCCAGTCTTTGCGGCATTCCGATCTGCCAGGATATTGCCGTGACAGGGTCTGTAAATCAAAAGGGTGAAATCCAGGCCATTGGCGGTGTGAATGAAAAAATAGAAGGATTTTATGATATCTGTGTAAAAAAAGGATTAACAAAGACCCAGGGTGTCATGATCCCATCTTCAAATGTAAAAAACCTTGTTTTAAGAGATGATGTTGTTCAGGCCATCAAAAAAAAGCAGTTTCACCTTTACAAGGTCAGAACCATTGAAGAGGGGATCCAAGTTCTTACCGGTGTCAAGGCGGGTCAACCGGATTCAAACTATTGTTATCCTATAGACACGGTTTTTGGAAAGGTTCAGGAAAAGCTTAAAAAATACCATAAGCTGTCCATGCAATATGCAAAATGAATAGCCCGGAAGACTTAACCGCGTTTTGTGGGGGCAAAAACAGGTTAAATTTGATTGCTTTTTTTAAAGATTGAGTTATGTTATTGAAACATAAATTAACCACAGACGTTTGGAGTGAATATGAGCAAAGTAATCGCAATGGCCGGGAAGGGTGGAGTTGGAAAGACAACGATTTCAGCACTTGTGACCCGATATTTTACAAAACATCTAAATGATCCTCTTCTTGCAATCGATGCGGATCCTAACAGCAACCTGGGTGAAACCCTTGGGTTGGATATTGAAAAAACAGTAGGCGACATCCGTGAAGATTTTATGAAAGATCCACAGGGTGTCCCCTCAGGCATGGATAAAATGCTGTATCTTGAAATGCTCATGAACCAGGTGTTGATTGAGCAGTCTGCTTTTGATCTTCTGGTCATGGGCCGTCAGGAAGGCCAGGGATGTTATTGCATGGTTAATAATATTCTTAACCGGTTTGCCGATAAGCTGGAAGGCAATTATAAATATCTTCTTGTGGATAATGAAGCCGGGATGGAGCATTTAAGCAGGAGAACCAGTGGTAAGGTGGATATCCTGATGATGGTTACCGACTATGCCTTAAGGGGTCTTCGAGCTGTCGGAAGAATCAATGAAATGCTGGATGATCTTAAACTTACTGTGAAACATAAGGGTCTGATTGTTAACCGGGCACCTGCAACACTGAACAAAGCATTCCTGGATGAGGTCGAAAAAATTGGTGTTCCCATACTCTGCACCATACCAGATGATAATAATCTTCTTGAGTTTGATATGGCAAGAAGATCGCTTCTTGAACTGGAAGATGACTCTCCGGCAGTTGTTGCCATCAGGGATATGATGGAAAAGCTCAAAGAGATTCTTGATTAAGTTGATGGATTAATTATGGGCTATGTATTTGATTTTAAAGAGGCAGGATCATATGATGCCTGGTTTGACCAGGCCAAAAATAAGTATTGCCTGGATCTTGAAATCAAATTGATGATGGATTTTTTATCTCCTGAAAAAGGACAGCGAATTCTTGATATCGGCTGCGGCACTGGTCTCAGCCTGGAACCATTACTGGATAAAGGGTTAAATCTGACCGGGTTGGACCCTTCTCCTTATATGCTGGATCTGGCATCAAACAGGCTTGGAGATCAGGTGGATCTTCACCGGGGCGTGGCTGAGGATCTCCCATTTGATGACAATGCATTTGACAGTGCTTTTTTTTTCACAAGCCTTGAATTTACGGATAGACCTGCCAAAGCCATTGAAGAAGCCTGCAGGGTTGCAAAGGATACGGTTGTCCTTTGTGTATTGAACCGATATGCCCCATTAAACATGATCCGCCGGTTTAAAAGTTTTTTTGTGCCCAATATTTATGCCCACACTCATTTTTTCAGCATCTGGGAACTTAAACAGATTTTGTTTGCCATTCTTGGTAATGTGCCTGTAAAATGGAAGACAACTTTGCAATTTCCTTTTGCCTGCAGCCAGATAGCCGCTTTTGTTGAAAACAATAAAATCATTCAAAAATCATTTTTTGGAACCCTCATAAGTATGAAGATCAAGCCGGTGCCAAAATTCAGGACCCGTCCCATGATGCTGAAGATAAAAAAGCCAAAATCCTATAGCCCTGCGACAGGACTGGCCACACGGATGAGACAATAAGCATGGAAACCCTGATTTATGAAAAACTGGATAAAAAAAGAGTAAAATGCCATATATGCCGTCATTTTTGTCTGATTAAAGACGGTAAAAGGGGAATCTGCGGGGTTCGTGAAAACAAAGGCGGCAGGCTTTATTCTCTGGTATATCCAAAAGTGATTGCAAACAGCGTTGATCCCATAGAAAAAAAGCCGGTTTTCCATTTAAAACCTGGGTCCTATTCCTATTCCATTGCCACTGTGGGATGTAATTTTAAATGTGCTTTTTGCCAGAATTCCAATATTGCCCAGATGCCGTCGGATTACGATGGCCTGATCCAGGGAAGAGATTTTTCTCCTGAAGCCATTGTCAAAGAAGCTGTTAAAACAGGTTGTGACAGTATCTCATATACATATACAGAACCCACTGTTTTTTTTGAACTGGCCCTTGAGACGGCCAGGCTTGCTAAAAATCAGGGGTTGTTAAATATTTTTGTCACCAATGGTTATATGAGCACAAGAGCTCTTGAAATGGTTGGTCCCTGGCTTGATGCGGCTAATGTGGATTTGAAGGCATTTGATGACAGGTTTTATCAAACCTGGTGCAAGGCAAGGCTTGAACCTGTTAAAGAAAATATCAGCTATATGAAGGAGTTGGGAATCCTGGTGGAAATAACCACTCTCCTGATTCCGGGATTGAATGATGATAAGGATGATATCAAAGCCATGGCAGAATATATTGCCAATGATCTGGGAGAAGAAACACCCTGGCATATTTCAAGATTTCACCCCTGCCATCATATGATGGATAGGCCGGCAACCCCGGTACCCGCATTGGAAAAGGCATATGAGGCAGGTAAAGCTGCAGGCCTTAGATATGTCTATATTGGAAATGTGCCGGGTCAATCCTCTGAAAACACCTATTGCCATTCCTGTAATGAACTTTTAGTGAAACGTACTGGTTATCAGATAGAATGTTATCTGCAGGAACAGGGGAAATGTCCCCGATGTGATACAATTGCCTATGGAATATATTAAAAATAAAATACTGGTTTACGGGAGAATGATTAAATTTTCCCATACAATTTTTGCGCTTCCCTTTGCACTGTCTGCCGTAGTGATGGCCTGGGAAAATCATTCGCCTTCAGTCTGGGATTTTATGTGGATTCTCCTGGCCATGGTGGCAGCAAGGTCCGCTGCCATGGGATTTAACAGGATTGTGGATGCGGATATTGATCTTAAAAACAAGAGGACGGCGATAAGGGAAATTCCTTCAGGGCTGTTGTCAAAAAAGGAATCTTTTCTTTTTGTCGCAGTCTCATCCCTGGTATTCATTTTTTGTGCAGCCATGCTGTCACGCCTTTGTTTATGGCTTTCTTTTCCCGTTTTGTTTTTTCTATTGTTTTATTCCTATACCAAGCGGTTTACAAAATATTGTCATCTTTATCTTGGATTTGCCATAAGTCTTGCTCCTGTAGGGGCATGGGTGGCGATTACCGGGACCCTGTCGTGGAGCATCATTTTCCTTAGCCTTGGCCTGATGACCTATATTACCGGGTTTGATATTCTCTATTCCTGCCAGGATATTGATTTTGACAAAAAGGAAGGGCTTTTTTCCCTGCCTTCAAAAATCGGCCCGGAAAAAGCCATGCGTATCTCTTCAGTGCTTCATGGTTGTACATTTGTTTTTCTTTTAGCCATGTATGCAACCTTTGGCATGCATCCGGTTTTTTTATTGTTCTTAGGGATCATTGGTCTTCTTTTGATCGCAGAGCATAAGCTTGTTAAACCTGATAACTTAACGCATATTAATGTAGCGTTTTTTCATATAAATTCAGTGATTTCAATTTTTCTTTTTATCGGAGTACTGACACAGGGTTTTTTAAAATGAAAAATAAAACGATTATTATAGCCATCAGCGGCGCTTCCGGGTCCATCTATGGGGTCAGGCTGATCAAGGCCCTTCTGGAAGCAAAGACCCGTGTGAAAGTAATCCTGTCAGACTCAGGTTTAAGCGTTCTTGAACATGAGATGGAGTATAAAAAAGAAGATTCTTTTAAAGATTTTTTGATCTCCTGTGGAGTTGAATTAAAAAAGGAAACCGATCTTGAAATATTTTTTCAGGATGAGATATCAAAAGCACCTGCCAGTGGTTCATTTGTCCATTCCGGCATGGTGGTTGTTCCTTGTTCCATGAAGACTCTTGCAGGGATCTCTTCCGGATTTGCAGACAACCTGATAACACGGTCGGCAGATGTCTGTTTAAAAGAGAAGCGGCCCTTGATTCTTGTCCCGAGAGAAACCCCCTATAACCTGATACATCTTGAAAATATGACAAGGGCAACCCGTGCCGGTGCCGTGATTTTGCCGCCAAGTCCTTCATTTTATACGTTTCCCAGGACCATTGAAAACCTGGTAGATACTATTGTTGCAAGAATTCTTGATCATCTTGAAATTACCCATGATCTTTTATCAAGGTGGGGATCTTGATTCATCAAAAAAACAAAGAGACTATCCGGTTTATCTTAGACAGGTTTAAGAAAAATGGATTCCAGGCATATATAGTCGGGGGTGCTGTCAGGGATATCATGTTGCAGAGAACGCCGGATGATTTTGATGTTTTGACCAATGCATCCATACAGGAGATACAATCTCTTTTTGGGGATCAAAAGATTAAAACAGTTGGAAAAACTTTCCCTGTTTGCATTGTGAATGGTGTTGAGATTTCTTCCGGCCGGGCGGCATTTGATATCGCAAGTTTTCCTGAATCAGATCTGGCTAAAAGAGATTTTACCATCAATGCAATGGCCTGTGATTTTATCACAAAAAAGATCATTGATCCCTTTAATGGAAAAAAAGACCTTGAAGATACTATTATCAGATTCACAAGGGACCCTGAAAAAAGAATTCATGAAGATCCTGTCAGAATGATCCGGGCCTGCCGGTTTGCGGCCATGATAGACGGGTCTTTTTCCTTGTCTTCCCTTAAGGTCATCCTTGGGAATAAGGATCTGCTGGATGGATCTGTCGCCAAAGAGAGAATCCATCATGAAGTTATAAAAGCAATGGCCTTAGAAAGGCCTTCCCTGTTTTTCAGGGCATTAAAAAAGACAGGACTGCTGAATAAAATTTTTCCAAGCCTTGATCGCTGCCATGGTCTTGACGGCGGTCCCCATCATGGCGAGACTGTATTTGACCACAGCATGCTGGTGGGTGATGCTTTATCCTCCCGTTTCCCGATTTTAAGACTTGCAGGATTTTTACATGATACGGGAAAATTTGATGCAGCAAAAATAGATAAAGGCAAATTAACTTTTGCCGGGCATGAGAATCATACCCGGGCCCTGGTTCATGATCTTACAATATTAAGATTTCCTGTTAAGGATATCGCCTATATCAAGGCTTTGATTAAAACTCACATGAGGCCTTTGACCGATCAGACAACGCCGAAAGCAGCCCGAAGACTGCTGGCCATGCTGGATAAACACGGACTTGATTACCGGGATTTCATGAGAATGAGGATCGCAGATAAAAAAGGGAATCTGGCTAAAAGGCCCTATACTGTTTCTGAAATTCGTATCAGACTCAAAAAACTGTTCAATGAGATAAACGGGCAAGCTGCTTTCCAGATGAATTGTCTTAAGATCACCGGGAATGATATTATTCAGGTTGTGGGGCTGGCACCCGGCCCGCAGGTCGGCAGGATAAAGCAAATGCTCTTTGAAAAAGTATTGGATGACCCGGAACTGAACAATTATGATGATCTAAAAAAGCTATGCCTTTCCTGGCAGGCAAAAACCGGATTGCTATAATAAGATTATCTGTGTAATGAATAAAATTTCCATCAATGGAAACCACAAGACATTGTGCCGGGCTTTGATTCAAAAATCTTGAGACTGTTAATAATAGTGCTCATATCAAAAATCCTGAATTTGTCGGCAACAAAAAAAGATGGTCTGGGTTTTTGAAGCAAGGCTCTGATTAATCCACTTTTTTGATTTATCAAGTTTAATTGGAGACTTGGAAAATTAATTTTAAACTCCGCTTATTGACATCATCTCATCAATTCTGTATAAAAATTGAT
>JAHOYS010000220.1 GCA_019038815.1 Desulfobacterales bacterium
GCTGACTTCTACCGTGTCGAGGTAGCACTCTACCAACTGAGTTACGCGCCTGAATCGTTTGTTTTATTAACAAAAGCCTTGGTTTATGTCAAGAAAAACTAACGCGGTTTCCTGCTGCTTATTCTGTTATCTTCTGATTTTCCTCCAATGGATTTATCGTACTTTGAGACTCATCAAATAAAGAAGGTTGCTCTTTTTCAATAAACTTGATGAAAACAATGTCATCTATTACATCTGAAATCTCCAATCCAAAAGAATCAAAGGTTTTCAGCATGACGGCATCAGCAAACTGAGACGGTTTACCTTTATAAAAAATTTGCATGACCGTATAGTTTGACCCCATTTCTTTGGGCTGCATGTTCTCAATCCCGGGCATTTGTTTAAATCTTTGCTTTAATGCGATAAACCTGGGCAGAAAATTCTCCCCTTCTATGATAACATCAAAGGCATGCTCCGTTCTCAAATTCTGTGCCCAGTACACATCAATTTTTTCACTCAGATCCCGGGCTGACAGGTCAGCGGCCTTAATAATTGCATTTATATTTCCCTGTTTGTCCACATCACTTTTAGCTACAGCCTGAACCTGTGACACAACAACCTTTTCTCCTGTTGCAAGATTGTATCCTTCCAGGTTGATTTTCGCATTAAAAGTTTTTTCTCCGCCCATACGGTTGATGGCTTCTGACGAGCTTGCTTTTCCAAAAACTATCATGTCGGCTTTCATTTCTTTGCCAAGATTCTTGGCGGCAGCAATGTCATAGATAGAATCAAACATAATATTATAAAAAGAAGGATCAGGGCGATCCTCGTCATTTCCTGTAACAATAAAACGATCCTGAAGCATTTGATTGATTATAATTTCCTCTGCAAGAGACCGGTAAGGGACTGGATTATCACCCCACCAGTATTTGGGCAGAAGATCTGATGGGGTTTTTTCTGCAATAAAAAACAGGATCACGGGTTTATCATGATTAGCATTGAGTATCCTGGCATCGGTCAATGTCTTTTCCAGCAGCTTGATATCCACCTTGGATTCCACACCCACAAGATAATGGCCTTGATTTTCAATTCCGCCAAGAACACGGTACGTAATGATATAATCTGATGTATGAGAAAGTATCTGATTGTAAAAAAAATTAAGGTTAGAGGCAAAAACCTGTCTTGAAACAAGTTCGGCAAAGGCATTCTGGACCGCAACCTCCAGTGCATCTGACACTGCTTTCTGTTTGGCCCGCTGGATATTATGATTAATAATTTTTCTTTTGCCTGTGGTCACACCGGTTAATACGTCAGAACCTTTGGCTGCAAATGATTGCCCGGATATGAATATGATACCGATGAATAAAATAATGAAGCCGACAGCTGGTGTTTTCTTAAACATCCTTCTTATACCTTTCTTTCAATGGAATAATCTGCGATCAGACACAAAAGCTGTTTAGATTGGCAGTCTCCAAAACCATCCAGGCATGCCTTTGCTTTTTTTACATGTTCCCGGGCTCTATCCTTAGTATATTCAATTCCCTTATACTTATATAATTTTTCTTTTAACTTTTCAAACTGCTCCGGGTTAAACTTTGTTGCAGCTATCGCATCCTGCATCCATTTTTTATCATCAGGCTCTGCGTTAGCAAGACTGTGAATCATCGGCAGGGTGAGTTTTCCCTCCCGCATATCAGCCCCGGGATTTTTTCCTAAGTCTTTGGCGCTTGCCGTGTAATCTAAAAGATCATCAGCCATCTGAAAGGCCATTCCCAAGTGAAATCCATACTGGTTCAAAGCCTTTTCTTTTTCTTTTTGGGCCTTTGCAAGGATGGCACCGCACTGGCAGCCTCCCTGGAGCAGAACAGCTGTTTTTCTTTTAATGACTTCAAGGTATTCTTCTTCAGAAAGATCAAGCCTTCCTTTTTTCGTCAATTGGTCTATTTCCCCCTGGGACATATCCCGGGTAATTTTTGCAATTACCGAGATGATATCAGGTTCTTTTATTTTTGCTGCAATATCAAGGGCGCGGGCCATAAGGAAATCTCCTGTCAGCACAACTTTGGGAGCAGACCATTTTGTGTGGGCAGCTTTTTTACCACGCCTTATATCTGCTTCATCCACCACATCGTCATGCAAAAGGGAGGCGGCATGAAGATATTCAAAAATGATGGAAAACTGAATTTCAAAGCCGGTATTATAACCGCAAAGCCTTGCACTGTGAATCATCAGAAGCGGCCTTAACCGTTTTCCACCGCTGAAAAGAAGGTGGGAAGCAATCTGCCTAACAAGTTCCAGGTTAGGATTCAGGTGGTGCTCAAGGGCAATTTCTACCTTTTCCAGATCCTCTGCCACTTGTTCAATAATTCTTTGTTTTAACCCTTTTGTCATGCAGTAACTCCTGCAATATCATATTCAAACGCCTCTGTAATTCTTACATTAACCATGGTACCTATTTCAAGCCCATTGGCATAAATAAATGTGATCCCGTCCACGTCCGGAGTCTGAAACATGGTTCTGCCAAGATACACACCGGATTCCGGATTTTCTTCAACAAGGACTTCAAAGACTTTACCCAATAATTTTTCATTCACTTTTTTTGAAATTTTTGCCTGGGCTTCCATAATCATGTCATGCCTTTTTTCTGCAATTTCCTGTGGGACATGATCTTTTAAAAGATGGGAATTAAGATCCTCTGAATCAGAATAGGTGAACACACCCAAATGATTAAATCTGATATCCTCAATAAATTTTATAAGTATGTTGAAATCCTCTTCAGACTCACCAGGGAATCCCACTATAATCGTGGTTCTTAACGCAGCCTCGGGGTCAACCTTCCTTATGGTTTTAAAAAGTGTATAGAGGTCCTCACCGGTATAGGGTCGTCCCATTTTTTTCAATATGTTTGAAGAGGCGTGCTGAATGGGAACATCATAATATGAACAGATATTTTTATGATTTTTTACAGCCTTTATGACCGGCTCTGTCAATGAGTTGGGATGGGTATATAAAAACCGGATCCAGGCATGCTCATTGTCAAGAATACCTGCCAAAGATGTTAGAACATGTTCAAATCCTGTCTCATCCTGAAAATCCTGGCCGTAATCCGTGGTATTTTCAGCAGTCAGAATAATCTCCTTGATATTCCGGGAGACAAGGTCTTTGGCTTCCCTGCAAATATCATCCCCTGGTCTTGAGCGCTGGGTGCCGCGAAGTTTTGGGATAATACAATATGTACACTTTCGGTTACACCCTTCCGACACCTTGATATAGGCATAAAAATCTGTAGTCAGTTCTCTTTGTTCCAGAAGGTCCTGGAATGGTCTTTTATTGGGATCAGGAAAAAAGGTTAAAGTCTTATCTTCTTGATTCTCAACGGCTTTGACAATCTGTTCACATGCTGCAGTGCCTAAAAAGGCATCCACTTCAGGCAGGGTGGATACAAGATTCTTATCATCCTTATACCGCTGGGAAAGGCATCCTGTGGCAATAAGCTTTTCACAAATTCCATTTTGCTTGAATTTTGCCATTTCCAAAATAACATCAACAGCCTCATCAGAGGCTGTTGATATAAATCCGCAGGTATTAACGATAATCACCTGGGCAAGCGCTGGATCATCCGTTGTAGAATGACCGGCAGCCACAAGTTTTCCCAGCATGATTTCGCTGTCAACCTGATTCCTTGAGCATCCAAGAGTTTCAAGGAAAATGATCATATTGCCTTGGTCATGAGGTCTCCTAACTGCTTGGAAAATCTTGAAGGATTATCCAGCTTGCCGCCTTCACTGATGACAGCAATATCAAATAGAAGATCACTATAATCCTTTAAAACAGGATTGGTTGTGTCGGTTTCAAATATTTCTTTCATTCTGCCCAGGACAGGATGGTTTAAATTGACTTCCATCACCCTTTTCTGGTCCGGTGTTTTCTGACCCGAGGCTTTCATGATTTTTTCCATGTAGGCACTCATGCCGTAATCATCGCCGGACAGACAGGAGACAGAATCTTTAAGCCTGTTGGATACCACCACATCCTTGACCTTTTTTTCTAATTTTCCTTTAAGAAAAGACAAAAGAGCTGAATATTCATTTTTCTTTTCATCATCTACTTTTTCAAGATCAAGATCCCCTTTTTCCGCACTCTTGAGTTTGGTTTCCTTATACTCGGGCAGGGACTGAGTGACCCATTCATCAATGGGATCTACCATAAGCAAGACTTCGTAATCCTTTGCTTTCAAAGACTCAAGCAGAGGAGAATTCATTAAGGATGTCAGATTTTCACCAGTCAGATAATAAATCTCTTTCTGGTCTTCTTTCATATTTTCAATATATTCATCCAGGGTGACATATTTGCCGTCAGACTTGGTGGTCTTGTATCTTAAAAGGGACGCCAGCTTTTCCTTGTTTTCAAAATCAGTTGGGATACCGGCTTTCAGGGCCTGGCCAAACTCATTAAAAAACTCTTCATACTTTTCTTTTTCCATGCCTTCCAGAACGTTGAAAATCTGTTTGACAAGATTTTTCCTGACATTTCTGACCAGGCGGTCTTCCTGGAGAATCTCACGGCTTACATTAAGGTTTAAATCAGGCGCATCCACAACGCCCTGAACAAATCCAAAATATTCCGGTAAAAGCTCCTTGCAGTCATCCATGATAAAAACGCGCTTGCAATACAGCTGCATCCCATGTTTTCTTTCCGGTCTGAACAGATCCATAGGTGCTTTGGCAGGCAGATACATCAAAACATCATATTCGGTGACTCCCTCAAATCGTTTATGAATGACTTCCAGGGGTTTGTCCCAGTTATGGCTGATATGTTTGTAGAATTCTTCATGCTCTTCATCGGTCACATCATCTTTGGCTTTTGACCAGATGGCTTTTCTGGAGTTCAGGGTTTCATCTTTCCTGATTTTTTTAAAGGTATCGCCTATGGGTTTTCCTTCTGAATCTTTAATGATCTCATTTTCAGGAATGGGTTCACTTTTTTCAACATTCATGATCACAGGATAGGTTACAAAATCAGAATGTTTTTTTACAATATGCTGGATGGTGTATTCCTGTGTAAAATCCTGCTCACCATCTTCCGGATCTTTCAAATAAAGTGTGATCGTGGTACCGCGGCTTTCTTTCTCGATCTCCTGAACCGTATAAGACCCCTTGCCGTCTGATTCCCATCTGACACCTTCTTTCTCTCCCGGTGCCTTTGTATCAAGCCTGATCTTTTCAGCAACAATAAATGCCGAGTAAAACCCGACACCAAACTGACCGATCAGTTCAGGGGACAGGGTGTTCTCTTTTTTAGAATTTTCAAGCGCCTTCATAAAGGCAGCTGTACCGGACTGGGCAATAGTTCCTATATTATCATTGACCTCATCAAAGGTCATCCCGATACCATTATCGGAAATCTGGAAAGTCTTATTTTCAGAATCCAGAGACAGGCGGATATGATAATCATTGTCTTCGGCAAACAGGTCCGGATCTGTCTGTTCTTTGAATCTTGCCTTGTCAATGGCATCAGAAGCATTTGAAATCAGCTCCCGTACAAAGATTTCCCTGTTGGAATATAAAGAATTGATGATCAGGTGCAAGAGCTGCTGCACTTCGGCTTTGAACTTACGTGTTTTTTTTGTTCCCATGTTTACTCCTGTTATTTGTTTTTTTAATTATTAAAATAAATTATTTTTTAATAATAATTGTAGCTAAAACCAAAATGTCAAGGTATGTCAGGGGAATTTCAACGTCAATAAAACAGCTTTTTAAGACTATTCTTTCTTAAATCTTTTTAATACCCGGCCGTCAATAAATATCAATCCCATAAAAATCAATCCCATGCCGGCAAAAACATTCCATCCAGGCGTTTCTCCTAAAACCATCATTCCCAAAAATATGGCGCTTACGGGAATTAAAAAGGTTACCAGCAAAATATTGGTTGCACCCGCTTTTGACAGCACATAAAAATAGATAATATATGCCAGAGCCGTTGAAACAGCGGAAAGCCCGAAAAGAGCAGCCCATGTCACAAGGGTGGGGTCAAGGGTCAGGGGCTGTTCAATTATAAATGCCAGAGGAATCATAATAATAGTGGAGCCTGTCAGCATTCCTGCTGACACAACCACAGGGTCAAACTCCTTGAACCTGCGGCCGAAAATAGCTGAGATTGCATAGAGCAGAGCGGCACCCAGTACAGCGGCCTGGCCGGCAATATTCATTCCAACACCGCTTAAGGCTTCTATACCAATCAGAATCGCCACGCCAATCCATCCGAATAAAACGCCTGTCAGCCTGTTCTTTGTCAAAGGTTCGTCTTTTGTTAAAAAATGGGCAAGAATCACACTGAAAACAGGTGTCGTAGCATTTAGGATAGCTGCCAGGCTTGAATCAATATATTTTTGTCCCCATGTGATAAGGCTGAAGGGAATCACATTGTTCAGCATACCAATGGCCAGGAATGCTCCCCAGATGCCAAGGTTTTTTGGCATTTCACGTCCCGTAAGCCGAACAAATCCCAACAGGAGAAAGGCGGCAAATCCCACCCGCCATAATACAATGGTCAAAGGTGTCATCCTTTCTACGGCAATCTCTACAAAGAAGAAAGATGCCCCCCAGATAATTGAAAGAATGGCAATGAGAAACCATAATCCAGCCCCCATCATTTTATTCATATTTTCCATTCTGCATTTCTCTTTTGGATATTTCTTTAAATCTTAAAGGACTCTTCTGCGGTCACGTTTCAGAAGTTCCATTATTTTTTCAGCCGGGTTCTTGAACTTTGCTAAAAATATCATGGCTGCTATTGCATAAGGCTTATAGCTTGCCTCAACATACAGGGGGTCTCTGTACCGGTCAAAAACCGATGCAGCCACTTCGCCCTGCTGACAGCTGACTCCGGTAATATCTGCAGGCAGACAGTGCATGTAAAGTGCACTTTTATCCCTGGTTAGATCCATGAGAGCTTCGGTGCATTCCCATTCCTTGAAATCGGCATTCTGTGTTAACAATTCCTTTTCCAGGGATTTGATACCCTCCATGTCATTATTGCCGTAAAGCTCGGTACGTTTTTCCATGGCATTGAAAGGTGCCCAGCTTTTAGGATAAACAATATCAGCATTCTGAAATGCTTCAGCCATATTATCTGTTTTCGTAAAAGAGCCTCCTGAAACCTTGGCATTTTTACCGGCTATTTCTTCAACCTCAGGCATAATACTGTATCCTTCAGGATGGGCTAGAACTACATCCATTCCCATCCGGGTCATGAGCCCTACAACTCCCTGGGGAACTGACAAAGGTTTTCCATATGAGGGTGAATATGCCCATGACATGGCAATTTTTTTGCCTTTAAGCTTGTCAACGCCGCCAAAATGCCGGATCAGGTGCAGGGCATCTGCCATGGACTGGGTGGGATGATCAATATCGCACTGGAGATTGACCAGGGTAGGACGCTGCTCCAGGATACCGGCTTCAAACCCCTGGCTAACGGATTGAGCCACTTCGCGCATATAGGCATTACCCTTTCCGATATACATATCGTCCCTGATACCAATGACATCGGCCATAAAGGATACCATGTTGGCAGTTTCACGAACTGTTTCACCATGGGCAATCTGGGATTTTCCTTCGTCCAGATCCTGAACTGAAAGGCCAAGAAGGTTGCTGGCGCTTCCATAACTGAATCGTGTCCTTGTGGAATTATCACGGAATAACGATATAGCAAGACCGCTGTCAAAGGCCCGGAGGGATATGTTTTTTTTGCGCATGTTCATGAGAATTTGAGCAACCTTGAACACTGCTGCGATCTCATCATCACTTTTGTCCCAGGTCAGCAGAAAATCATCCTGGAACATTTTTTCTGTATTTAGAAGTGAAAGTTGTTTTATCTGCTCTTGTATACGTATTGTATCCATGTTTTCTCCATTTTTGTAAAATAAATTTATTTGTTTATACTTTTATCAACTTGTTATTGTTTTAAGATATTTTAAAGCAACCCCACCCGCTCATTGAACTCAATAATCATCTGGTCGATGGAATCGGCCTGATCAAACATGGGGTACCAGTAATTATCATGATCATACCACTGGTCGTTTAATTCTTCCACATCACGTCCCTGCTGTTCGATCCATGTGTAGTATTTGAGATTGTGAACTGCTTTTTTATCATTATAGGACAGCTCTTTGGTGTGGTCAGTGGTAATCGCACTGATAAGCTCCATATCTCTTTGGGCATTGCTGTCACTGTATACGCCTCTCTCCTGTTCCAGTTCACTTAGTCTTGAACCGTACAGCTGCATGGAATCAGTGGCAATGGAAACAACATAGTCATCCTCTGTGAGTTCATTGTATTTTGCATATTTGATTGCGGCAACCATATTTCCGATTCCCGAGATACCAAGGAGATCAAGCTTTTCCACAATCTCTTTGTCTACTCCACTTTTAATCAGAGCTTTTTTCCCCAGTGGTTCGTTAAACAGACGCAAGGTTCTCATGGGAACTTCATCATCTACGGCAATCACAAAGTCTGTTTCCTTGACATTATGTACCCATGGAACATGCTTGTCACCAATACCTTCAATGCGGTGTCCGCCAAAACCATTGTTGAGAAGGGTGGGGCACTGCAGGGCTTCTGCCGCCACAATCTTTGAGCGCGGAAATTTTTGTTTCAGATAATAACCTGCACCAAGGGTCCCGCCGGAGCCGGAAGAAGATACATATCCTGCAAAACGTTTCCCGGGTTTAAGATAATCTTCCAGCACGGTTTCAATGGCGTTTCCGGTAACAGTATAATGCCAGAGGGGATTGCCCATTTCATCAAACTGGTTGAATATTCTTAAATCTTCTCCTGAATTTCTTAATTCCCAGCATTTGTCAAAAATCTCTTTGACATTGGATTCACAGCCAGGGGTTGCAATGACCTGACCTGCGATTTGATTCAGCCATTCAAAACGTTCCTTTGACATCTCCTCTGGTAAAATAGCAATGGCATTGCATGCCAGAAGCGCTGATATATATGCACCACCGCGACAATAATTTCCTGTGGACGGCCACACAGCTTTTGTCTTCTCAGGATCAAACTGCCCTGTTACAAGACCCGGAGCAAGACATCCGTATGTTGCGCCGACCTTGTGGGCGCCGGTTGGAAACCAGCGGCCGGACAGCATGATGATACTGGCCCGGCATCCTGTGAGTTCCGGCGGCAGGACAAAATGGTTTGCACCGCCAAAGAGCCCTCCTGTGTCTTTGGGCTCATTATTCCAGGTAATTCTGTAAAGGTTTGCCGAATGTACATCCCACAGTCCGATTGTTTTGAGCTGGTTTTTTATTTTTTCCGGAATCGTGTCCGGATTTTTCATCATGGCAAAAGTGGGCAGGGTAATTCCCTTCTCCCGGCAATAGGCAATATTTTTTTCCAAAGTTTCTGAATGAACAGTTAAATCAATCACGTGGCAATCCTTTTTTATTAAATGTTATCAACTGAGTGGATCAAAGTTTCAGGCACGGCAATGCCAAGGCTTGCCGATGCACTGTCTTTCAAGCCGTTCCCTGTGGTCATGACCACAATTAAAGAATCCGGATCTATTCCGGGGGCAGCCTTGAGAAAGCCTGCAAATGCTGCAGCACCAGCCGGTTCGGTAAAAAGGCCGGTGGTTCTGGAAAGGCTTGCCTGGGCCCGGATGATCTCATCATCCGATACCCGCATCACCTCACCGTTAAATTGTCTTATCTGTGCCAGTGCATGGATACCGTTTCGCGGTACATCAACGCAGATGGAATCAGCCACTGTGCTGGTTGGAATATTTTTAAATTTTCCAGTGGAATAGGCCCTGAAAAGGGCATCTGAAGTTTTGGCCTGCACAGCAATAATTTTTGGTATACTGGAAATAATTCCCAGCTGTTTTAAATCCTTAAAGCCTTTATACACACCTGCAAGGATGCATCCGTCTCCCGCAGAAACAAATACAAGATCAGGTGCCTGGTTAAGCTGCTTAAACAATTCTAAAGATACTGTTTTTTTCCCTTCAATAGTCATGGGATTAAAGGCAGTGTTTCGATTCATGCCGCCTTTTTTCTGTGAAAAAGCAAGGGAAATGTCATAGGCTAAATCATAACTGCCGTCAACCCTGTAAACTTTTGCCCCGTATTGGAGCGCCTGGACCAGTTTTGCAGGTGGAGCCGCCTTTGGCAGAAACAGGGTAATGGTCTGGCCTGCTGCTGCACCGATCCCGGCCATGGATGATCCTGCATTACCGGTTGAGGCAAGGGCAATGTCATTGATATTGAATTTTTTTGCAAAGGCTGAAACCAGAAACGAGGCCCTGTCCTTGAACGAGGATGTAGGATTTGATCCGTCATCCTTGATAAACAGATTTCTGAACCCGGTTTTCTTTCTCAAATTGTATGGTTCCCACAAAGGGGTATTGCCTACGGGTGATGGAGGAAAAAATTCAGGTTCCACCGGAAGCAGATCAGAAATGGCAAAATTTTTATCAACAAAACCCTTTAGTTTCACCTCTAAAACCCCTGAAAGGGGCTGGTCTGCCTGTTGATTTTTTGAACAGTCCGGACATAAATTCAGATCAGGGACTATATCAAATGTTTTATTGCAGATACTGCAGCAATAATTAAACTCCATGGTGGTGTCTCCGGGGTCTTTGTTATTATTCCCTGTATTAGAAACAGCTTGTCTTACCTGATACAGGGTTCATTTTTTTTAATACCTCCGGGGTTTAGCAAAGTATTCCCCGGAGGCCCAAAAGTATTAAACTTTTAGCTTTATTTTATTGCTTCAAGAAAGGCCTTGAGCATTTCTTCACCTTCAGCACCAAATTTTTTGATGATGAGTTCTTTAACAACCGGTACTGCAACCCTTTTAAATTCTTCTTTTTCAGCAGCGGTCAGGGTATTGACCTTCATGTGTTTTGACAACTCTATCAACCCTCTGTCAGAAGCTTCGATAACACGTCCCATACCACGACCGGCAACAATTGCAGATTGGGCAGCATAGGAAACAACTTCTTTTTCACTGTCGGTCAGACTGTTCCAGAAGTCTTGATTCATAGTCCAGACATAGGGAGCAAAAATGTGTCCGGACAAGGTCAGATATTTTTGAACTTCCTGAAACTTTGCAAAGGCAATGATGGGGATGGGATTCATCTGGCCATCGGCAACACCTGTCTGGAGTGCTGTGTACACTTCCGACCAGGAGATGGCAGCAGGCTGTCCGCCCATTGCAGAAATAATGGCTTTATGGGTATCAAGACCCATGGTGCGGATTTTAACGCCTGCCATATCAGCAGGGGTATGGATGGGACGCTTGGAGTTGGTCAGGTGAAAGAATCCACCGGAATCACCAAAACCTAAGACATGCAACCCGGTTTTTTTATTGATATCTCCGGCAAGTTTTGCTCCGAACGGTCCGTCAAACACTTCATAGGTTTTGCTGATGTTAGTGAAGGCAAAAGGGATATCCAGGATTCCGATAAGGGGATAAACCGATGCAAATCCGCCTACAGAATGGATACCTGCCTGGATCACACCTGCTTTTACCTGCTGAAGTGCATCTTTGTCTTTGCCCAGCTGACCGCTGGGAAAGGTCTGAACCATCACGGAACCATTGGTTCCTGCTTCTACAAGGCTTTTAAATACTGTTGCCATGGCACCTGTAGGATTATCAAAGGGATCATCCTTGTTCAGGTGGTGCATTTTAAGGGTTTTGGCTGCAATAGCTGTTCCTGTAATGCTTACTACAGAAAAAACTATTAGAATAAGTACAATTGTCAATTGTTTTAAAACTTTCATTTTACTCCTCCAAAATTTTGGCAATCAGATTGCCGTTGGTTTACTATATCCATGATCCGGCAGGTATTTAAGGCTTTCAGCCGGGTCATGGATTATTGATACACAAAAAACTGTTACATGAGCAGTCTCGGGATAAACAAAGTCAGGTCATCCCAGAATGCTACTAAAAATAGTACAGCTACTTCCACCGCCAGAAACGGGAGCAGAGACATGCTGATTTTTTCGATCCTTTCTCCCGTGACCGACGACATCACAAACAGACAGGCACCCACGGGCGGTGTCATCAAGGAGATATTCAATGCAAGCACAATCATGATACCGGCATGAACAGGATCCATTCCAATGGTTAATGTCAAGGGCCCAAGCACGGGTGCCAGAATAATCAGGGCTGCATTAATGTCCATAAACATTCCCACGGCCAGAAGCAGGGAAAGGATCAATGCAACGATCACTCTTGGATCACTGGACAGGAACAGGAAAAATGCTGCAATTTTCTGGGGAATCTGCATAAAGGTCATCCACCAGCTTAAAATCGAGGCACTGGCAATGATCAAAAAAACGATGCCCGTGATTCTGGCCGTCCGTATCAGCATTTCTATGATATCATTAAAGGTCAGAGCCCGGTAGATGACCACACTGATGAACAGGGCATAAAACACGGCAATGGCCGCAGCTTCCGTGGGGGTAACAATACCAAACAGGATCCCGCCAAGGATAATGCCGGGCATGAGAATGGCAAGAAAGCTTGATTTAAATGCCCAGAAGATGCGCAAAAGGCTGAATTTGTCCTTGCTCTTTGGAAGGTTCAAACGTTTTCCAAGAAGTGAGACAACCCCCATGCACAGGACACAGATTAAAAGCCCGGGAAGAATGCCTGCGGCAAACAGTCCGGCAATGGAAACCCCCATGAGTGATCCATAGATTACCATGAGGTTTGACGGCGGAATGGTGGGCCCGATAATGGAGCCGGCAACGGTAACGGCACAGGAAAAAGGTCGAGTATATCCTTTCTTGACCATGGCCGGAACAAGTGTATTGCCAAATGCTGCCGTGTCTGCCACAGCAGCGCCAGTCATTCCGGCAAATAATACGGATGCGACCATATTGGAATGGGCAAGCCCTCCCCGAAGATGTCCCACCAGGGCCTCTGCAAAAGCCGCAAGTTTCAGGGTGATGCCGGATCTGTTCATGATCTCCCCTGCCAGGATAAAAAAGGGCATGGCCATAAAGGTAAACAGGTCAAGGCCCTCAAAATAACGTTTGGGAGCCATCATCAAAAAATTTTCTCCCCCGATCTGAACAAGGCCTGCAACTCCTGCTACTCCCAATGTCACGCCGATGGGAAGCCCCATTAAGATAAAAAAGAAAAAAATTACAAGAACAACTATCATGATCATACCCCTTTATTTTGTTGACATGCCGTTGGCCAAAGGTTCTGTGCTTCTGAACATGGCAGCAAATATTTGAAAGGCGGTCAAGGAAGACGAGACCGGAACCGCAGCAAAGGGCACTACCATGGTAATGCCGAAAATGGTTGCATACTGACCAAGGCCGGCATCTGCCATTCCCATGCCGTACCAGGCCAGGAAAATGAAAAAAGAGAGGCTGATAAGATCAAGGCATGTCTGAAGGATGCGGCCGCCTTTTGTCGGCAAAAATCGTTTCACAATATTAAGGCCTATGTGCTCCCGGTAATAGGCACCACAGGAGACGGCAAGAAGCGCTGCCCAGATCATGACATACCTGGAAAGCTCTTCAGTCCATGTATGCCCAAGGTTGAGAAAATATCGCTCAATAACTCCAAACCAGATTACCACAACCATTATGCCCACTAAAAGTGCGCACACACGTTCCACAAACCAGTTCAGTCTGTAAGCCACGATATACAGCAAATTTTTTCTTTCTTCTTCCATTCAAAGTCTCCCTGGCAGATTTTAAACCCTGCCTTGGATTGTTGTTTTTCTAAGGAACAATATGAGTCCCGTAATTCTTAAGAACCGCAAACGGGCTGCCGGTGCAGAGGATTTTATTATCACGCCTGCACATTAGCTGCTCTGATTATGGGCATATTTGTCTACATAAAGAGATGGAATCACAGCATACATGGCTGCTGCCTTAACCAATTCTTTTTTCCATGTAATCTCATTGGGAGCATGGGCCTGATTTTCAGCGCCGGGTCCGAATCCTATGCAGGGAATCCCATAACGTCCCATGATGGAGACCCCATTGGTGGAAAAAGTCCATTTGTCCACTACAGGATCTTCACTGAATAATGAAGTATATGAATCCACGAGGGTTTTGCATGCTGCATGCTCTTCATCCAGAACCCAGCAGGGGAAATAGCATTCTGTGGGGTAGGTCAACCCTGTGTAAGAGGGTTTTTTATAATCGTACATGGTCACCGCGCCCCCGGCTTTTTTAACAGAAGGAAGCTGACGGATTTCCTCCAGGGCATTTTCCCAGGTTTCTCCCTGGGTGAGACGTCTGTCAACGGAAATAGAGCATCCGTCTGCCACTGCACATCGGGATGGTGAGGTATAAAAAATTTCAGATACTGTAAGGGAACCTTTCCCAAGAAAGGGATCATCTTTCAGGCGATGATGAAGTTCTGTGAGTTCCATAAGAATCGGGGCCATTTTAAATATGGCATTGTCACCACGCTCGGGTGCAGACCCGTGGGAACTGACGCCATCCACGGCAACCTTAATCTCCATCCGCCCCCTCTGACCCCGGTATATTCCAAGGGAGGTGGGTTCAGTTGAAACAACAAACTCTGGCCTTATTTTACTTTCTTCGATTATATACTGCCAGCAAAGACCGTCACAATCCTCTTCCTGCACGGTTCCGGTGACAAGCAGGGTATAATCATTATCAAGATCCAGGTCTTTGATGATTTTTCCCGCATACACCATTGAAGCCATGCCCCCTTCCTGGTCACTGCCGCCCCGGCCGTAAATAATTTCATCATCTTCATACCCTTTGTAGGGGTCATGCTCCCAGTTTTCCGGGTTTCCGACTCCTACGGTATCGATATGAGCATCCATGGCAATAAGGTGTTTTCCAGTACCGATATACCCAAGGATGTTTCCCATGGGGTCGATCTCGACCTTGTCAAAGCCTACTTTTTCCATTTCCTGCCTGATTCGCTGTATAACTTTTTTTTCATCACAGCTCTCACTGGGAATGGCTATCATGTCCCGCAAAAAGGCTGATATATCGGGTTTATATTCTTCGGCTTTTTCCATTACTTTTTGAAAATCAATAGTCATTGATATTACTCCGTTAATTTTTTTTATTCATCAAAATTTATTCTGCTCTCAATTTCTTTAAGACGTTTGAGACTGCCTTGCCAATTGGTTCTGATCAACGATTGAACAAGCTCAAGATCTTTTGCCTTCAGGGCATCCAGGATATGGTAATGTTCATCCAGGGAATACTTGGTACAGCCATACCCTTCAAAATACGTTACCTCAACCCTTCGATTTTTAATTTTAAGATCTTGTAGAATATTGATCAGATTATGATTTTGGCAACGTTGGATATATACATCATGGAACCCGGCATCGGCCTTGTATGCCTTGACGGGATTATCTTCCTCCAGAGCCTGAGCAAGGTCTGCATTGGCGTTTTCCATTTCTTTGAAATCAATGCTTGTAAGATGCTCCATGGCAGTGGCAATTGTAAGTTCCTCAAGTGTCCATATAATGGGATAAATCATTTCTTGTTCTTTAATGGATACTTCTGCAACGCGGGTCCAACGGTTTGCCGAGGACTCTATCAGGCCCTTGTCTTCCAGCCGCCGTATGGCTTCGCGAACCGGAGTCCGGCTTACTCCCATGTTTTCGGCAAGTTCTTTATCCAGTATTTTTTCACCCGGCCGAAGCTCTCCTTCCATGATCCAGTTAAACAGGATGTTGTAGACCTCTTCCCGCATACTGTAACGGTTAATCGGCTTTTTTCTTAATGGGACAGGCATTGATAAAAAACCTCTCTATTATATATTTGCATCCTTGATTCCATCCAATATATCGGATACAATATATTGATCAAACAGGCACGTCAAGACCTAAAAAACGGATTGTTACTTTTTAGAATCTAAAATTAAAACAAGATTATTTATTGTAAAAAACAAGCACTTATTGTAAAAACAAACAATAAAAAAAGTAGAGGTCATAACGTATAAATTTTAAGGAATCAAACCATATGCATTATGAAGGTATGATGATAAGGCCGCCAAGTGAAGCCAATAGTATTTTATTGCAGGTCACTTTAGGCTGTTCCCATAATAAATGTACATTCTGCGGAACATTCAGGGAAAAACGCTTTAATATAAAAAAAGATGAGGTCATCTTTGAAGATATAGAATTTGCCAGAAAATATTGTAAAAGGCAGAACCGGGTGTTTATCTGTGACGGGGATGCCATGATCATTCCCCAGAAAAGACTTGTAAAAATCCTTAACCGGATAAAAGACAGGATTCCCTGGGTGGAAAGGGTTGGCCTGTATGCCAACACCAAAAGTATTGGCATGAAAACCGATGAGCAGTTAAAAGAGCTGCACGATCTGGGGGTCAAGATCGCCTATATGGGTCTTGAATCAGGGGATGATCAGATTTTAAAGGAGATCAGGAAAGGCGCAGATTCTGCAAAAATGATCAAAATGGGAAGACGGCTTAAAGCATCCGGTATACAGCTGTCCGTCACTGTCCTTCTCGGCCTTGGAGGACACGAAAGATCTAAAATCCATGCCATGGAAACCGGAAGGGTCTTATCTGCCATTGATCCGGATTTTGTGGGGGCGTTAACACTGATGCTGGTACCGGGCACAGAACTTAATGATCAGCATGAAAAGGGAGATTTTGAACTCATCAACCCGGAAAAAATGCTTGAAGAACTGGGTTTGATGATCTCCTCAACCCATCTTTCCAACGGACTTTTCCATGCAAACCATGCATCCAACTATCTTCCCATCAGGGCAAAATTGCCCGAAGAAAAAGAAAAAACACTTGAACTGATATCACAGGCACTCAAAGGAAAGGTGGAGCTTAAGCCGGAATTCATGAGAGCCTTGTAACATAAATTGAATGACACAGGAGAAATAAGAAATGGTAAACGCCAAAACCAACCTTGATCAATTAACCGTAAGCACAATCAGAACCCTTTGTATGGATGCGGTTCAAAAAGCAAATTCCGGACATCCCGGTGCACCCATGGGCTTAGCGCCTGCAGCATATGTTTTGTTCAAACACTTTTTAAAACACAATCCCAAAAACCCGGCATGGATTGGCAGGGACCGCTTTGTTATGTCCGGAGGCCATGTGTCTTCTCTGCTTTACAGCATGCTTTATCTGTCTGGTTATGGCCTTGAGCTTGATGACCTGAAAAATTTCAGACAATGGGGCTCCAGAACCCCTGGGCACCCTGAACGCGGAGATACCCCAGGTGTGGAAACCACCACCGGACCTTTGGGTCAGGGAATTGCCAATGCTGTGGGCATGGCCATTGCAGAACGTCATCTTGCAGCCAGATTCAACATGGAAGAAAAACAAATCATCAATCATCATACCTATGTGATGTGCGGTGACGGAGACCTGATGGAAGGGGTTGCCCTTGAAGCGATTTCCCTTGCAGGGCATCTGGGCTTGGGAAAACTGATCTGCCTCTATGATGATAATTCCATTACCATTGAAGGAAAAACCGACATTGCCTTTACAGAAAATGTAAAAGCAAAATTTGAAAGCCAGAACTGGCATGTGGTCACAGTTGAAGACGGCAATAATCTTGAAGAAATACAAAAAGCCATCCAGGCAGGCAAAGATGCGGTTGCAAGACCGAGTCTTGTGCAGATAAAAACCCACATTGCCTATGGCAGCCCCAACAAACAGGATTCTTCCGATGCCCACGGCGCACCCCTTGGTGCGGAAGAAATTAAACTGGTCAAGAAATTTTACGGCGTACCGGAAGACAAAGACTTTTATGTCCCCGAAGAGGTATTGAAAAACTGTAGAAAAGCCCTGATATATGGAGAAGGGTTTGAACAAAGCTGGCAGGAAACCTTTAACTTCTATAAAACTGAATATCCGGAACACGCTGATAAATTTGTTGATGCCATCAGCGGATTTCTGACTGAAGGATGGGATGCAGATATTCCTCAATTCAACCCTGGAGACGGACCCATTGCCACACGGGCTGCCTCGGGCCAGGTTTTAAATGCCATTGCTGACAATCTGCCGGCTTTAATGGGGGGATCTGCCGATCTTGCACCATCAAACAAAACTTATCTTAACAATTCAACCGACTTTCAAAAAGAGGCCTGGGAAGGACGAAATATTCGATTCGGCGTTCGTGAACATGCCATGGGTGCCATCATGTCAGGCATGTATCTTCATTCCGGCATCAGACCCTATGGCGGAACGTTCATGGTTTTTGCCGATTATATGCGTCCGGCCATCCGTATGGCATCTTTAATGAAACTGCCGCTGATTTATGTGTTTACCCATGACAGCGTTGCCGTAGGCGAAGACGGGCCCACCCATCAGCCGGTTGAACATCTGGCATCGCTGCGGGCCATTCCGGGTCTTACCGTTGTAAGGCCGGCTGATGCCAATGAAACCGCCCTTGCCTGGAAACAGGCTCTAATAACTGTTGATTCACCCACCGCATTGATACTAAGCCGTCAAAAACTGCCCACTATGGATGTATCCCGGCGGGACGGTGAATTTATTTATGGAGCGTATACTATCAAAACCGTTATTGATCCGGACATGATTCTCATTGCCACAGGCTCTGAGGTCCATATCTGCGTTGAGGCAGCCGACACGCTTGAAAAAGATCACAACATCAAAGCTGCCGTGGTATCCATGCCATCCTGGGAACTGTTTGAAAAAGCACCTGCACCTTACAAAGAAAGAATTCTACCGGCCAACGTGACAAAAAGAATGGCTGTTGAAGCCGGTATTTCCATGGGATGGGAAAAATACACGGGTCAGGAAGGTAAAATCATCGGCATTGATAAATTCGGTGCTTCAGCACCCGGCGGAACCGTACTTAAAGAGTATGGATTTTCGCCGGAAAACATCGTTAAAAATGCCCTGGAACTTTTAAAGCAGTAATCCGTAAGTAACATCTGTTCCGGGTGCCAGAAATTCTTTGGTACCCGGAATTTTAAAAAAAGGAGGCTGGCCATGCAGATCAGTGTTAAAACAAATGCAAGAACCCAGATGATTGACATCACTTCCCAGGTTCAAAATGCCGTAAAAGAATCCAGAATAAAAAACGGCCTTGTCCATGTCTTCTCCATGCATACCACCGCCGCTATCACTATTAATGAAAATGCAGACCCTGCTGTTGAAACAGATATCTTAAACACCATCAACAAGGTGATTCCCTGGGATGATCATTTTAAACACATGGAAGGCAATTCTGCCGCGCATATAAAGGTCAGCCTGTTCGGTCCTTCAGAAACCATACCTCTGGAAAACGGTTCTCTTGTGCTCGGCACCTGGCAGGGTATTTATTTCTGTGAGTTTGACGGTCCCAGAAACCGGCGGGTGCATATTAAAATCCTTTCTGATGATTAATCAGAAATTATCTGATCTACTGGACCCTTTTGATCATATTGGCCACATCTTTCGTTGTATTGATGATTCTTAAACGGACATTTGGGTGTTTGTTTTTAAAAACTCTAAATATTTGATCGGCAAATGCCTGTCCAATCTGTTTTACTCCATCAAAGTCTAAACCAACTTCAAGAAACTTATCAAAACGAGAGATGAGGCGTTTTGCCTGGGATCTTGATAAAAGAGATTCCCCCTCATGTTCCATGAGTTTAACAGGGATAAGAGTTTTGTGGAAGCTTGGGTCTTTATCCGGGTCGGCATATTCATTAAAAATATTAATTAATCGTATGGGAGAATTTTTTTTAATTTTCATTAAAACACCAGTGCCGGGAAAATCATCTTTCTCCTCCCAAATAATGCCGTCTTTATTTCCTAAACCAAAAAAAGTTAATTTATGTGATTTTATCATGAACGCATCAAAAACTCTGGAAGTAAAAAAAATCCCTTCGCCGGAATGATTCTCAGGGTCAGAGGTAAATTTACCTTTTGCGAGTTCCAAAATAGAGTGTTTTGAATATTCTAATCCAAGCACATTTTTTATTTTCCTAAAAATTCCGATACCATTATCGATCACTCTTAATTCGATATGTAAATAATCAACAATCATCTCAACGATCAACTTTTCGGCTTCTGAATGGTCAATAACATTGTTGACCATTTCAGTGAAACCATACTGACAGACTTCTTTTACATTACTGTTCAGCTCTCCAAGCAAGGGGGCTACATCTTTTGACCATAAAATATCTTCTTCTAAATTCTTGTTTGAATATTCCCATTCATACTCTGTTTTGACTAATTGATAATTCGGGTATCGATTTGATCCTTGCTTCTCAATAATATTCTCTTTTACCAGTTCATTAATATATTTTAAAACTGTGGGTTTAGTAATTTGGAAATAATCACATGTCTGCTGTGTGAGTGTATTCGGATTTTTGGAAACATTTGAAATGATATATTTTTTTATTAATTCAACAACTTCTCCGGTAAACTTCATTTTTCTTTCCCATTCTTTATAGTAAACATAAATAGTATTTTTATTATTTTATGATAAGCATAAAATATATTTTAGACGATGTAAAGGAAAAACAAAAGGGCGATTTAAGCATTTCCGAATAATTTAACCTTTGACAATGGGCTTGTAGCTATAAACTTGAAGCAAACAAAAATTACCGGTTAATACAAATTTCGTGTTCCGCCAAAAAAATACACCGGGCGGATCGATATTTTTTATGGTATAAACATAAAAAACAATTAGAAGAGGAGAG
>JAHOYS010000163.1 GCA_019038815.1 Desulfobacterales bacterium
CCGTGATAAATTCGATTTCCGTGGCTTTTGAGATCACGCCGGCTGCATCAGATCCCAGTGTCCGGACAGCAACTTCAAGCGCGTTAATATCGCCTTCACTGGCGCCCGTGTCATATTTGCCCAGCCGCAGCGGCATGCCGTATACTTCACAGAATACCACCCAGTCCTTTACTGCATAATTTTTAAACAGGTACCACCAGGAGCAGATCCGGTATATCCCGGCATTAACGGCATGGCCTGACTTGCCGCCATACTTGTGCATCATGACTTTCCAGGGCGGGATCTCAATACCCATGGCATCCGTGTCCGTAACCAGCCTTGGCACCGTCGAAAGAATGCCGGCTTCATCTGTAAACAAAAAGCGTTTCTGTTCAACAAACTTGAAATTTTCAACAACAGCCTGGCCCTCAGACACATCCCATTCCAGTTCGATTGCAGAAAATCCCTTACCGACCGCATCCTGTAATGATACCAGTACGTCAGCCCAGTCCAGGGTTTCTTCAATCATTTTCTCAACATCTTCGGCAATCTTGACATCCTGTGCATCATCGCTTGCAGGGGTCAGGTTAAAATCAGATTCCAGAATCACGTTGCGGCGCTTGCTGATCTCTCCGATAATATGAGCATCCCGCTCTTCAACCTGGTCAAACAGTTCAGCCTGGCGCCGCAGATCCCCGGCATCGGCTTCCTTTAAAATCCGGGCCAGCCGGGCAGGTGTCATGCCGTCGGCAACATATTCCCGCCACGCATCCGTCAAGGGTGCTGCAGCCAGGGGCCGGGTAGACGGTTTTTTTTCAGGACGCTGAAGCGGCCGGTTAAACTGATCATATAGCATTACCATTACCATGCTCCTTTGGTTGCAAATCGTCGCTTGACAGTTGTTTTGTATTCCACTTCGCCGCTGCCTTTAAATTCTCTGGTCGCAAAAACAGCAAGTGCATGGGCAATAGCAGAGTCACCATGGCGCTGCTGGCCGTCACGGCCTTTGGTTCGGCCTGTGTCCGGAACCTTTGCGATCCCCTTGATCATTTTCACAGCCCTGTGATCATCCAGGGTGTCCCCGTCTTTGGGAATAAAGGTTTCTTTGTCTTCAAAAGCAGATTTAAACCTGGGCATATTCTCCCGGTACCATTCCTGGGAAAGCTTCACCTCTGTGATCCGGGTCGGCCCGTATTCCTGCCGGGCAACCTCAGCCAGGTATTCACCGTTACCCCTTGCATCCAGGGCGCCGCCCCGGAAACGCGGCAAACGATCACAGATATAAAACAGGATCTGCTTTTGCTGTTCAAAGGGCACGTTTCTTTCTTCAACCACAAATGGCGGCTTGAATTTCAGCCCGGGTTGTTCCTGGACAGGCCAGACAACAGACAGGTCACCGGATCGCCCGAAATCCTCACCAAAATAAGTGGGATAATTTTCCGGCATGGCCTCAAGCAGTTCGTCAAGGTTTTCCCGGCACCACTCCTTGGTTTCGGCTTCCCTGATGCGTTTGGGCTTGTCCACAAAATCAGCAGCGCAGGTTAAGCGGACAATGGGTATGGTTTCATCCTGGCAGGCTTCCAGCATGGCAATCGGCAAAAAGGCTCCGCCGCCCTGGGAAGGTATGCAGAACAGCTCCTCATCTGCACCGTCACCATAAAGATCGACCGTCTCATCTCTCCATTTGTCCTGGGCCCCCTGGGACCAGTCCTGCCCCAGCCTCAAACAGATTCTTTTATACAATCCATCTTCGAGCGCGTCATCAAAGTCGATCCTGTGCAGGGAATATGGTTTTTTCCCGGCCCGGATCTCCTTTACCAGATCATTGAACGGATTTTCATCCCCGTCATGCGTGGAGATAATCACAACCCGCCCGCCCCACATCAGCAGGGCCAGGGCAGCTTTTAAAAGTTCTTTTAAATCATCGTGGAATGCAGCCTCATCAATAACAACCTTTCCCTGCATACCCCTTAAATTTGACGGCCTGGAGGAAAGAGCGACAATCTTGTGTCCAGATGCAAACCTGATTCTGAAGGTAATAATATCCTTGTCTTCATCTTTGAAAATATATTCTTCGATTTCCCCGGCTGCTTTGGAATAAAACTTTGCCCAGTCAGCACAGTCACTGATAAACTCCTGGGCCATATCCTTGTTGTATCCGATATAGAACACATCCATTCCGGATCTGGAAGCAGCCAGAAGGGCATCTTCGCTTGCCTCATCCCATGACATGCCGATCCGTCGTGATTTCTCACAGACCTTGACCTTTGCGTCATCCTCCTGCCACCTGGACTGATAGCCCAGCAGCACGGTGGGTGTCCGTAAAGACCGATCTTCTTTGACATGGGTTATTGTCATTTCCTGGTCACTCCAAGGATCTGCTGTCTGATCATATCGGCCGCTTCATCAGATAATCCGCCCGAGACCTGATCGTCATCATCAACTGCCTCTGGATTATATTTTGCCTTCATCTGGTCAATCAGCTCCATGGTCTGCTTGAGCTCTTTGATCTGTGACAACTGCAATATATCCGGCTGTGCCAGCATATTGTTAAGCTTGAGCTCGACAACCTCCTGCAATGCGTCAACAGCCGCTGCCGGCGTGTTAATACTTTTCAGCTTTTCAGGTGCAAACACAGGACCTGGATCTGCTTTCTTTTTCCCGGCTGCCGCTGCCTTTTCAATGGCAGCAAACGCATACACAGCTTGAGGCTCCCCAGCCGCCAGCGCCGCCTTTAAAAGCTTGGCCCGCAAGCGTACCGTGTCGCGTTTGATCGAGCTTAAGGCCTCACGGTATTCTTTGCGTGCCGCTGACCAGCCCTCGGCCATGCCCCATCTTTTTAATTGCCCGACAGACACGCCCGTAACCCTTGCCACCTGGTCATAGGTCCTGCCTTCAGTTACAAAAAGCTCCTGGGCAGTCTCCCGGATCTCGTATGAATACCCTTCAGGCATCAGTCAATCCCCAGATCTTTTTTAAGGAGCTTGATTTTCTTTGCCGTGCCCTTGAAAAGATCAATCTTCTGACTCAGCTCAAATGCCTGTTCATGGATCAGCTCTTCATCCATTTCTAAAAAGTCATCATGGGGATTGATTGCCGATCGAAGCGTATGGATCAATCCCTGGATGGAGAGTTTCAAACGCTTTGATTCAAGCCGAAGATCATGCAACCTTCCTTTGTTTTCGTTGCGTTCATTCATCTGCCTGCCTCCCTGTCTATTCTGTCCACCAGCCGGGTCATTGTCTGTGTATTCATGATCACGACATCGTGCAGGTCTTTTGCCAGTTTGGCATAATCCTCGACCAGGTTGACGTTGTTTTCATACATTACAACCACTTTTTCAAAGCGCCTGGATTGCAGATACACCAGCAAAAATGCCGAGATCCACGGCCCGATCACAATTATGAAAACAACCATGCCGAACGGCCATCCGGAAAATCCGGTTAAAATATTTATAAGCGATGCAATGGTTGATAAGTCCGCAGGTGTCATGTCGCGCCTCCTGATGTCTGTGTTGTTTTTTCAGTGCTGATCAATTCCCAGTGCCAAAGATCATTAAAGGTCTGATCCGTAAGATCGCCGTCTCCGTCCCAGTCGCCGCCCCACCTGACCTGGATGCCAAGCTCTGCGGCTTTTGCCTTGACTTTTGCCGCAAAAAAAGCGCATTGGCCTCTATCCTCAATGATTCCCTTGCCTTTAATATACGGTGCCGCATCAACGGCCAGGGACGGCATAACATTGTGATTGCTGTCCGGCCATTTTTTTGTTGATGCTCCGTTTTTAAAAGCTATGTTTTGCAGACGTCTGCCTCTATGCCCTCTGAGGATCGCGCAGTCATATTCTTTGATCACATCGCGAAAAAGTTCCTGCAAAAGAGAATGGCAGGTGTCCAGCTTCAGGTCTGATTTGTTGGAAAATCGTGGCATTACATTGAAGCCCCCTGCATCTAAAGATTAGAATAAAAAATCATCCAAATTAAGATGCAGCTTAAGCCGGGCCTTATATAAAGGTACAAGGATCTATTTCAAAAAAAAATAACCCTTTCGGCCAGGACGGACGGAAGGGTTATTTTTTAAAGATTAAAATTAAGACGTTCTGCCGATAAGTTGTTCTGCTTTTTCGATATCCTCCCGGATGTTATGGAACAACATTGTAAGGCCGGTAAGGCCATTATCCGTAAGAAACAAGGTTGTGGCATCGGTTGACGAAAAAAGATCGGTAAGACAACTGAGCTTCCCGGCAGCTTCGGTCAGCTTGTCCATGGATTCAATCCTGTCTGTATCATTCATTGTCCGGCCTCCTATTGAAAATAAGAAAAAGACGGGCGGGCAGACGAAGACTGCACCGTGCTTGTAAAATGAAGCTGGCGCAAAGCCTTGTTCCGTTTGTTCATGTTGACCGACGGCATTTCATGGCCTTCTTTTTCAAGAATCTGGTCCATGATCCTCATCCGGGTTTCACTGAACCCGAAGGCTTTCATGATCTCTTTTTTAGTCAGCCAGTTCATCCGGTAAAAATAATAAGTAGAAAGCTGTTCGCCTGTGATATCAAATGCCAGCATCCGGTTGGCGATCCAGTGCCCCGTGCCCACGGCGCCCAGCAGGGCCTGCTGGTTGACTTCCAGCGACTGTTTATCCCGGTCTTTTTGAATATGCTCTGCCATCCGGTTAAAGGCCGTGATATAGGCCTCTTTGAACCGTGCAGCCTTTTTGCCCCCATACCCCATGGCCAGGAAGGAAAACCCGTCCCGGGTGATGTTGTATTTGGGATACTTTTTGCCGCGGTCACTAAGATAATCTGACGGCGCAAAATTGCGCCGTGAGAATTCTTCAGAACAATCAAGGGTGTTGATTGATTTGAGCACATCTTTGTGCTCTTTTTCAAAAGTACCGGCAACCGTTAAGGAATCTGTCACCGGTTTGCTGTCCTGGATAAACACCAGGTTTCTGCCAAAATTTACCGCTAATGCGTTTTCCATGAGAAAACCTCCTTTAAAAACAAAAATGGCCCAGAGTTGCTGCCGACCTTATACAAGGACCGGTTCCATGCCTCGCGACAAGGAAACTCTGAGCCAAACTTATTCTTAAAATAAAAAATGCCATGCTTACGTGTGGCCTCCGTGTATAAGTTGTTACCAGCATTGCAAGAATGGCACACATGAATTTGTTTTGTCAAGCATTGTTTAAAACAATTTACCCTGATGCTTGTCCTGTTCCAGCTTCAAGCGATCAATCAATACCCGCCGCAACCGTTTCCAGGACGAATTTAACTGGTTGTGAAACTTCAATCTGCCGACAACGGCGTCCATTCCTGCGATTTCCTGCTTTAATTCTTTTTTTAGTTTTTCATCCACTGTATTCTCCTTTTTAAAGATTAAAACAAATTGAGCTGCGCTTCTTTTGTTTTAGGCTTGATCCTTCTTTGTTCGTGCACAACCTCCCGGATATACCGGGTGGTCAGATTATACCGGGTGGCCAGCTCTTTATGGTTATACCCGGTAAATTCTTTATAAATCCTGCGGTTCCGGGCAATGCGGATCACAGACTCCACCTTGGGAAAATAAAATGCGTCTCCGCCAAAAACTTCCACCAGTTTTTTTGCGGTTGACAGCCCGACAATTTCAATGAGCAGGGCCATGGGGTCATCCTCAAAATCACCGGCGTTTATTTCATCCCATAAGTTCATCTGCCGTTCCACCCCAAAATAATACCCGCGATAAAACTCAGACAACCGACAAGTACGAACAGCGCAATTAATTCCATTGTCATTGGTTATTTTTCCTCAGATGTTTGTTGTTCATACTTACATTTCGGGCATTTCCAATAATAAAGAATATGTATTCTATAGTCTCGCCAGTTTTTTATCCTCATCAAAGCATTGCATTTTTTACATTGCATAGAACCCTCCTTTACAACGCGGCCATATCAAGGGATATGGGGCGCCATTTGTTCTGTCCGGCACGTTTATAAAGCCGGAAATATTCTTTTGAATTGACCACCTGCAGGCTGGCGGATATCGCGTCCATGGCCTTGCACCACAGCTTGTCCTTGATGTCCAGGCGGCGCAGGGATAAAATGCGCTTGGCATTGATCCGGCCGGCCTTGTCAACCTGGAACGCATCATTGATCAGCACTTTTATTTCCGAGCTGGATTTGCGGGTCCATTTGGTCAGGCATTCGTCAATCATTTTTTTTGCGATCTGGAGCTGCTCATCAAACACCAGGTTCTCGGCAATCTGCACCTGGGCCTTGTATCTGCCGTCAAACGTGTACAGGATTATATTGCCTTTTTTGCCGCCGATCACAACGTCCCATTCCATGGCCGACAGATCCACAAAAGATTTGATCTCTGTCAGGGCTGTTTTTTTAAAGTCGGCCATGCCGTTCTGGAGCACCTGTGCCTTTTTCACCAGATCCCTGACCAGGCCGTCGCGGGTTTTGTCGATCGGTTTGACCAGGTCGAGCGGCACCAGACGCCCCTGGCCATCTTCCATGTAATCATCCTTGTTTATACTTGTCATGATGTCTGACTCCTTTCTGCATATAATGATTTGACTACCAGCCACATTGCCTGCATTTCAGGCGTGCGATACTGGTCGCAGGCCTCAGCCTTGATGTCTTCAAGCAACCTCTCATCGTCGATAAAATCAAGGACCAGGGTATATTCGTCAGTCTTGGCAGGGACAGGCTCCGGGTCTCTGATGTCAAACGGCTCTGGCTTTGGTTTTTGCTTTGGTTTTTGCTTTGGTTTTGTGCCGGTTTTTTTAGCGGCCTGTTTCTTTTCCCATGCCGCTGCAGACGAAGCCTTCTGACAGTCTTTGCACCAGCAGGACAGGCCGGTTTTGCTTTTTTTATCCTTGTAAAAATGATCTGTATCCGCTGGCTTGTCTTTCTTGCATTTTGGGCAATATTGTATTTTGTCCATAGCGTTCTGACTCCTTTTTTTCTTTATCCTTTCATCAAGGACTTTTTTTAATATTTTTGCACCTTGTTCCATGATTAATACCCCTGTGCCTCCCCGATTGTAAGGTGTCGGCGCCCGGGTGCCATGTTGGCCTGGCTGTATATTGACACGACCGTATTTGTAAAATGATCAACCGTGATAATAAGATTCAGATCAGCATGCCAGTAAATAGTCAGGGTCTTGACAAAGGAAAACCGTGTTGTTGCTTTTTTGCCTTTCTGGACCCGGACTGACTGACTGATAATATCATTGACGTTTGATGTGTCCGGTTGTGTGCCCACCCGCCTGCACCAGTTCTTGATAAAATGTTGTGACAATTTAAGCATTTGCCCTCCTTTTGATGCGCTTCTGGTGGATCACCATCATCTGCAATACCTTGAACAGATCGTCAGTCTCCAGCCATTGCGCTGTCTCAACATTAAATCGCTTTTGTGCAATACTGTCCACATATGCCCAGCTCAGGCCCATGTCCAGGATGATCGCCTCAATTTTTTTCATGACCTGGGTTTTGGTTTCCGGCAGGTTGTTGACCTTGCGCACGGATCGTGTTTTTGACGTCGTTCTGAACCCGAGCTCCTCAAACCGCGCCATGACCTTGCCAAACGTCCTGTTTGTAAGGTCAACCGACGATTCAACGCCGACGCTGGAAAGCAGATCCCGGTATTCCTCATCGCTCATGCCGACCTGGGCTTTTGCGATATGGATGACGGCTTTTTTATTATTATCAATCATAATAACCTCCTGTTTTTATTTATCCTGCAGGCCGTTTTTGATCTCTTCGACAAACGTTAGGGCTTGTTCACAGGCGTCCGGGTCCCGCACGGCAACACCCGAGCAGATCAGCCGGTTTAAGTTCACCGCTGCCATGACCAGGGGATCAGGTTTAAATTGTTCAACATTGGGATTCTGAGCCTTGGCCTTGCCTTTTTGTGTCAGGCGCCATATTTTTTCCGGGTTTTTCCCGGTGGTGTTTTTCATGCCGGCGCGCTTGATATATCCGTCTGCGGCGTGGACCTTAAACCGCAGGTAAACATATCCCCGGGTGGAGTCTGTCAGCCGGGCAATATCCGCCGCCGTAAACGTGATGCTGATTTTCATGGCCTTCCAGATCTTGTCATTGACCTCAACGCCTTTTTTCTCAACCACAGGGCAAAACTGATACAGGCCATAGGCGATCCGCCGGACATGCCCCTGTTTTTGCAGGACAGACACCGCGTCAGCCGTTCGCTGTATGCTCAAACCAAGCGCCTTTCGTGCATCCGACTTGGTAAAGGTGCCGTTCACGGCTGCAAAGTTTTTCACTATCTGTGACGGTGTGGTTTTTTTATCTGTTTTCTTGAGTGTCATTTCGGCTCCTTTTCAGGAGTGGGCGCAAGTCTTCGATTTGGCAGGCTCTCAATCATTTCAAGCTCGATTTCACGGGTCTTGTTGGCACGGGCCTTGCGCTCCAGATCCACCATTAAATGATACAAAAGCCTGAAACTGCCCTGGCACCGGCGGGAAAGATCGTGCGCTGCAGCAGGCTGAACCTTCAAATCAGATGCCTTGAGCCCGTACAGGATGATATCCTCTGTATTGACGGGCTTGAATTCAACCACACGGGTGACACGCTCCCAGATCCGGCGCTTTGATGTCAACCGTCCGTAAAGGCTTGGCTCTCCCAGCAAGACAATCGGGGTGCCGGTCTCATCGTGTATGTCGCGCAAATGCTCAATATTGCTCATAGTCAGCCTGTCGGCCTCATCAATCAAGATGATTTTCGCCGATTGCTCCAGCTCTTCAATCAGGATGCGCTTGGCACGCTCCACACTGCCCGGCTGCATGCCGTTGAGCTCAAAGCAGATCCTGGCCAGCATGGCCCTGGGCGTCCAGTCCTCAAACACGCGGACATACACTGCAGACGGTGTCCTGACCGCATACGCACGGGAGCATTCTGTTTTTCCGCGCCCGGCATATCCCCAGGCCACCATCAATCCCGGCTGGCCCTTAACCGTATCCGATACAACATTTGCCGCCTCATTAAACGCGGTCACATTTGACGTTTGAATAAATACGTTTTTCATTTATTTTCCTTTAAGTGATTTTTTTTTGCCTGCTGGTATTTTTTCCTTGGTTCGTCGGCATGGATGGTTCCCTCGGCATCGCGTCGATATGTTCTTTTTTTAGGATAATACATATTATTTCTGATTTTTTTTGCAGTTTTACCGTTCATTTAAATCCTCCTTTGTTATGTTTGCAACGCTATAAATACGGCCCGTTTTAACAGGGCCTTTGTCTTTATTGACAAGTGTCGGCAGTATCCAAACCAGCTTATGCTTGCTGTTGCTTTTCCCATACGCCTGGTTTCGCCAATGTCCACGCCGCCAATGGCTGGACGGAGAAGCTCCTGATTTACCTGAGCCCGGAACGCTGAAATTCTTGAAGGAATTTCCGACAAAATTAACGCGGCTGAATCCCTGACTTTTAGCCTTGTTTTCGATCCGCTGTTTTAATCTCGGTGTTTTTGCGTTGTTGAATTTATTTACGATCGGTTTTGGTGTATCCGGATCAAAGCTCAATTCCGTGTCATTGTGTTTAGAGGAAAGGAAAAGCAGGGCGTTCAAAATGAGATTAGTAACTTCTTTTATGTTAAATGATTTTTCTATCTCATTATTTTCATCAACCAACCGGGTTTGAATTTGAGAATCAATTTTTAAAAAATCACTGTTCAGACAGCTGTAATCAAACGGCTTAAGAAAGTAAGTTAGGCTAACTGTCAGGCCAAATTTTTTTTCCTGGCCCATCAACGGGGATAAGACATAAGCACCATCCATAAATCCGTATTCACCAGCCTTAAAACCGGCACTCTCTCCAAAATAGAGGTAAAATTCTTGAAATGGTAGCCTGACTGAGTCAAGATCAATATCAAAGACATCTGTTTTTTTGAACAATTCAATTATTTCCGGTTGTAAATGAAAAATATTTGAACCATAAAACAAATAGTTGTCATAAAAAGAAAAATCATCGCCTTTAGCACTAATCCAATCATCTTCGCTTAGACCAACGCCCGGATCATATAAAAATTTTGCGTCTTTTAGAAAATAGGTGAACAGTTTTTCTCTAAAATCCTCCTCATTGATTCCAGTCCTTGCGGCACGCGGATCAGACCAAGCCTGATCAATTGAGTTCAGGATAGATTTGAGTTGAAATCCATATCTTACCGGATGATATTTAAAGTTATTTTTCAATAGAAACTCCTTTTAATTAAGGTCATAGACCAGTTTAAGGTCATCAAACCGCTGCCGGTAAGTGTCAAACTCCGGCAGGGATTCAAATTCCGCCATAAAGGTTGTGTCTTTCAATTCCGGAACCCGGCCGTGTTCGTACACAAGCCGGAAACACCATTCATAGTGCTCAAGATCCGTGTTCCAGTATTTCGGGCGCGGGATCTGCGGCAGAGCATTGTTTTCTTTTTCAGCTTTTGCCATGACCATTTCCAGGCGCTTTGTTTCTTTGTCTGATAATGATGATTTGTGCTCTATTTTTCGTTGTGGGGGCCCAATCTTTTTTGAGCCCGGCAGGATAGGGGTTTTGGCCTTATGGGCTGCAAAAGACAGCACATTCAGGCTGTCCTGGGTGTTTTTGTTAATGCCCAGGTCTTCAAGCTGTTTGCGGGTACTCTTTGCCAGCCGTGCCTGGCGTTTGTTCTCATGTGTGACATGATCAAGGGACACCTGGTCGCCGAAAAGGCGGGCCAGCGGGTGGCAGGCCTGAACCGGGTATGCTTCCCCAAGATAAATACCATCCATGGTATAACACCAGATTTTATCCAGATCCGCCGTGTCCACCATGGCTATGATGGCCTGTTTTGACGACAGGTTATGCAGGCAGTCAGATTCATAATCCACACCCCAGAGCGTTACCCGGCATCGGCGGGGTATTACTTTTTTGCGCCATAAAAAATCATAATTGAGCCGGCAGGGATCAACGCCCGGGCCCCGGCCTGTCAAGAACAGATCCGCAGGCGTGGTGCCGATGTCCTCCTGTGGCTGCTGTGCATACCATTGTATATATTTATCAATGATCACAGCGGCTTCCCGGATGGTTGGTATCCAGTTGTCTGTCCTGGCTTTGTGCCAGGCCTGCTGGAACTTTTCATTTCTGTGCATCCAGGGCGGTTTTGTGGATATCGAATCCCCGCAATATGACGGCATCATGAATTCAACCTGGCTTTGAAAGGTCTTGAAAAACCGCTCCACAACCTTTGACCGGCCATTGTAGGGTTTTGCAAGCATGACAGCCGTGCCAACCCTGGCATACAGTCCTGTCATATCCTCAAAATCAGATTCTTTTTCCATGAAAAATTTTGATTTAAAAGCCCGGCCATTGTCCAGGTATACGGATTCAGGATACTTGCCCAGGGCTTCAACTGAATTTCTAAACGCTGCCAGGATGGCAACGGTGTTTTCGTTCGGCATGATCTGCCAGCCCGCAGGATACCGTGATTTCCAGTCAAAAAACACGATCATGGTCATGCGGCAGGGCCGGCCGGTTTCCGGATGCAGGATGTTAAAGTTCAACGTCTTGCCGTCTGCCACCAGGCATTGCCCGACTTCCAGCAGGTTTGCATCCCTGGAAATATAAGCGCCGTAATGATCCTGATAGGCTTTCATGCCGTCCCTGGCAAGGCAGATAACGCCGGCATTGTGTTTTTCATAATCTCGCAGCCACCTGCGCCAGGTGCTTTCGTTTGCATCTTCGGGCATTCCGTTTTTTGCAAGAGTAATCCTTGCCGCCCGGATGGCCATGATCACGGACGGCCTGGACCCGATAAGATAGCAGCGCAAAAAAACAGCCTTGGCGGTTTCAGACAGCTTGCGGCCTTTATAATTGTTGCTGCCGTGCTTTTTCCAGCCGCCCCGGCCGTCACATAGACAGACATAGTCATCATTATTGCCCCGCAGCTTTTTGTCCAGGGCATCAAGAGTGCGCTCCTGTATCCTGCCCACCACATCAAACACGGACGGCAGCAACAGGCCTGTATTATAGGCCAGTAAAAACCCCTGGGCCGCTTCAATCTTTTTGCCCCAGGGCGCCTGTTTTTTTGCCAGGCGAAATGCATGCACAAGATTGTATTTTGCCATACCGATTTTATTTGACCGCCCTGGCACGGGTGTGTCATGGATAACAGCCGGCACGCCCGCGACGGTTTCTCTCACAGCCAGGCTTGCCTGTACTTCAAGAGGCAATAGATCCCGTACAAAATGCATTTCATTGCCTCCCTGTTTTTGCTTTTTCATCACCGGCCAGTTGTCTTTTACCGCCCTGAGCCGTACCGCTTTCGCCCCGACATCCAGCGCCATTGATATTTGAGATTCAGCTACACAATCCATAATCTTCTCCTGTATTTCACTACGGTCTTGATTTTTTTTGATTTTGTTTTTAAGCTACCAGCGTCACCAAACAAATAATTCTGAGGTATCACCAAAATGAATAGAGACATGGATGCAATAAGAAAAATCCTAATTGCTATCAGAGACGCCGACAAAGCAGTTTCAAGCGTCGAAGGTATTTCTGACGATACATTTAAGTTTAATACTATGCTTCTTATTGAGGCTGGGCTCATTCTTGGAAAAAGCATGCCAAACAACAGGTCGCACAGCCCTGTCCCTGCGGCTGTATTTATAAACAGGCTGACCTGGGACGGGTTTGAGTTCGCCGACTCAATAGAAGATGAAGCTATCTGGGAAAAAGCCAAAAGATACATTTTAAAACCTGCCGGCTCTTGGACGTTTGGTATATTTTCTGAATATCTTAAATATGAAATCAAAACTAAACTTGGGATGCATAGCAGCTCTTAGTTCTTGTGCATGATTATAATGAATAATCGCACCATGTTCTAAGGCCCGTCTGCCTATTTCAGACGTTTCCCCCTCTGCTGCCTGAAATCGTTTTTTTGCTTGTTTTTCCCAATAAGAGCAAAGATTTAAAAGTTTATCTTTTTGTGTAATTAAACCTGTCATCTTGTTCTCCTTTTTACTAATCATCGCCGTCAGCAAGACCAAAGTAGTCAAGAAGGTGGGCTTTGATATGATCCGGTAAAAAAGTTAAAAGATAAAACCGCTTGCCGCCGCCTTGTGTGGACCTGTTGGTATAAGGCCACCCCTCTTTTTTGGCCCGCGCACGGACCGCCGGTGTGCCTATTTCCATCGCCGCTGATATCTTAGTTTCAGGTATTAAAGTTTTCATAACCACCTCTTAATTATCGTCTTCAACAGCCTTTACCATCAGCTTCAGATATTTGACCGCCTCTTTTCTTGATGTTGTTTTCCAGTCTGTTCTGTGCTCTTCTGATATAATTTCAAGGAGGACGTTATACTGTTTTAAAAAATTTTTACTGACAAGATCGGTGCTGTCTAACGCCTGTTTTGTCGTGTCGATATTCCGCTTAATAGCCCCGCCCCGCACCACTTTGACAGCTTTTTTCACCACGGCCGATGTCAGTTTTTTCCCGTCATTGAGCTGCTCAAGCACAAGACCCCAGGCCTTGACCTGGTCGTCCGGCTTAAGCTTTGTCAGGGGACGGGTTTGGGCTTCGTTGGTAGGGAGTATGATTTCATTCTGATTTATAGCTTGCTCGGGATCTGCTGCAAAAGTGTCCACAATTGTGGACGTTTTTGATTTTAAAAAACAAATGGTTTCAGAGCCGGCTATTTGATAATAAGCTTTACTTTTGCCGAGATCCCAAACCTCCCGGCAATACCTTTCAAAGGCTTTATGTGTCGCGCGATAAAGCCGGTTATCCCGGATCTCCGCCAGCGCTCGGCCAACCTCCAAAAACGTATCAAATCCTTTTTCAATCACCTGTTCACAGGCTTTAAGCCTGTCTTTTTCAGTATCCGTCAAGTGAATTGTGATGTCTTTTCCTTCCTGTATCAGTTCCGCGATTGTGCCCGCCATAATAGTTACCTCTCTTGTTTGTCATCAATCTGCCCATGCAGCATCTTTTCCAGTTCCGCGCCTGCTATAATAATTGAACAAAACAGGATTAACGGCATCAGCCATTGCCGGTTATCCGACAGCGCGTGTACCACATATAAAAACATTGCCTCCATCACATTGCCTCCTCTGCTTCCCGAATGTTTTGATCGGTTATTTTTAGACTTGTTATTTTTGTGTTGCTGGAGCTGGAGCCGGTTTTGAACCAGAAAAGCGCCTGCCCTGAATTATAAGTAAAAGAGTCGGCCAGGCTGGTCCGGTTCCCGCACGGAAAAATCTCTCCGTGTTCTGCCCGGGCGGCTGCAATCAACTGGCGTTTAAATTCGATCATGACGCTACCCGGTTGTTTTTAAAATATTTTGCAGGGCAGCCCTTTTTTATAAAAAACTCGGTAAGGGGCTTTGACGTAGATATTCCCTCTAAAAAAGTACAAATAAAAACCTCGCTGCTTCCGTACTCCTCAGCGATACGACGCGCTTTTATTTGTTTTTTCAACATCCATATTCTGACAGATACTTTAGCCATTAGATTTTCCCCTGTATTCTTAATGTGTTCAGCCGGTTCCTGTTTTCCTTCAGCCGGTTGTCGCTTTCGCGCTTTTCTTCAACGGCTCTGCCGATCTCATACAAAGCCATTTCACCGTCATCCAGCACGCTGATCCCTGACCCTTCAAAAGCGGCTTTAATCACTTTGTTGTCATTTGTGATCATGGAAAATGCCGCTGTATACTCCAAGGGCATGCGCCAGCCGTTTTTTGACTCGGCCGCCCAGTTGGCAATATGGTTTTTTGTGATCTCTTCTCCCAGCAGCCTGGACATCTCATCTGCTATTTCTTCACGAGACAAAAGACACCCTTTAAGCGCCGTCCGGACAGCCTCCTGGACGGCTTCGGATCGCCTGAAGCTGCCGGCTGAATACTCAAAGGATTTGGATTCCATAAAAGGAAGGGAAAGTTGTTTTGCTCGAAGGTCATAACTTGTTGTTGATTTTGCCATTGCAAAGTATCCTTAAAAAAAGTAAAGTTGAACAATTAAAAGTTTAACCTGTCAAATGTTTTAACTCATTAAAAGTGGGTTAGTCAAGAGGAAAACATACAAAAAGTGAGAAATATCAAAAAAAATGTATTAGACTTTGAAATTCTTCTTTCCAGAATTAAAACAATTCTTAATACAGAAAGCGATAAAGCCGTAGCTATAGCGATAAATATGAAGCCTAATGCTTTTTATAATAGAAAAAAGAAAAACTCAGTGCCTTTATCAGAATTTGTGTATTTAGCAAACACACATAATGTGAGCACCGACTGGCTAATTAACGGAGAAGGCCCTATATATAAAGGTACAACCCAGGAATCAAACCATCAAAGCGCAACGTCAGAAAAAAAAGATATTATTGTTAGTGATCACCAGGCCCCTGAAGAAAAAATAATTAAAGATGAAAACGGAATAAATATCCCCCAGTGGAACAATCCAGACCCGGATATGTATCACTACATACCTATGGCAGAGGCAACCCTGAACGCGGGCGGCGGCACCTTTGTCCTGTCTGAAAAGACAACCGGCAGATACTATGCCTTTAGAAAAAATTTCCTGTCTTTTATCGCATCATCCCCAAAAAACCTGATCCTCATGAAAGTCACCGGTGACTCCATGGAGCCCAAAATTGAAGACGGCGATACCGTGATGATAGATATAGGCAAGCGCCAGTTAAAAAACGGTGCTATTTACGCCCTGGGATATGACGACGTTGTTGTTATCAAGGAGGTGGAAAAACTGCCAGGCGGCAAAGTCCTGGTCATCTCTAAAAATCAAAAAATACATCCGCCCTATGAGGCCGACATCCAGAACATCCGGATCATCGGCCAGGTCATCTGGGGAGACCGCACGTTTGTGAAATAAGAATAAATTAAAAGCGCTGTAGACGGAGGAAATAATGATAAAAATTTTGATGTTTATCTGTGTTTTTATTCATCTTTTTGCCCCTGTTGGTGATGCTGAAATGTATAAATGGAGAGATGAGTCAGGTGTTCTTCATTTTTCAGATATACAGCCAAATCAAAATGATTCTTTTGAGACGGTGAAGATCCCAAAATCTGCATCATCAGATATAACGCTGCCTGAATTTGGTCTCTTGATCAAAGATATTGATATGGTGTGGTATCTAAGTGGTAGTGGCCTTCAAAAAGAAAAAACTTACCATCCGCAAATTGAATTCGTGGTACTGAATGATTCAGAAAAATATATTGATGGTTTGAAAATTAAAGGCCTTTTTATTGAAGGTAGTAATAAAATTTTTGGGGACACAACTGAATACTTAAGTGAAATACCACCTAAAATGGTTTCCAAGACTGTTTTTATGAGACCATCGATGGGATATATTTATAATGGTCATAACCGGTCTACAATTACAAAAAAAATCTTTGATGTTCAAATGACTGTTTTTTTAGACAGTCAAGCTATTTTACAAAAAAACTTACGGTTTAATACTCGCTCAACAAAATAGAGGGCCGGATCACGGTCGTGGAAAATAAAAACAGAAAAAAGGATTTTAAATGAGTTATTTAGATGAATATATTGAAAAACTGAGGAAAACATCAGCTGAAACCTTGATAACAGAGCGCACCAGGCTTATTAAAAAATTCAATAAAACTTACGATGCGTATTTGTTTATATATGCTTCTTGTATTGAAACAAACTTGCCGGAAACCTCTATGCAACCGGTTGATTATGAGGCCATCCATGATCTTTTACGGAATCAGTCCGGCGGTAAGATTGTTTTTTATCTTGAAACAAGAGGTGGAAGTGGAGATGCCGCAAAGGATATTGCCGATTTGCTTCATGACAAGTTTGATGAAGTACATTTTCTTATTCCTGGTGAAGCTAAGAGTGCCGGCACAATTTTAGCATTGTCAGGTGATGAAATATTAATGACTGAGACAGGAGCTTTGGGTCCTATTGATGCACAGGTTTCTTTAGGAAGGAGCCAATTCTCAGCGCACGGATACATGGCCTGGGTTGATGAAAAAAGAGAAGAATCTGTTAAACACGGCAAATTAACACCTTTCGATGCAACAATGGTTGCACAGATAAGCCCAGGTGAATTGAGCCATGTCAACAATGCTTTAAACTATGCTATAAATTTAGTAAAAAATTGGTTGCCAAAATATAAATTCAAAAACTGGACAAAGACGGAAACAAGGGGAATAGAAGTTACCCCTGAAATGAAAGAGGAACGCGCAGAACAGATAGCTTCAGGCTTAACAGATCAATCTCGATGGAACTCACACGGAAGATCACTTAAAATTAAAGACCTGCAGGAACTTAAGCTGAATATAATTACTGTTGACGAAGATCCCAAAATGGCTGATATTGTATATAGAATCAAGGCAATTAACAGGTTATTGTTCAGCACAATGGCTGCTTACAAAATATTTGTCACTGCCGATAATAGAATTCAGAGGAACAAAGTTCAAAAAGGCCCTGGTGGAATAATTCCAGCCCCGATTGATCCTAAAAAAGCTGGTGCATCACAATTTGACATTAATTGTTCAAGATGCAATAAAAAGCACAGCGTGTATGCAAAGTTTGAAAATAACCCAAAGATTGATAGAGATATGAAAGCAAAGGGATTTAAACTTATTGCTAAAAACAAGACACTAAAATGCGAATGCGGAGCTGTTATTGATTTGGTTGCCCCACTAACAGAAATGGAAGCTCTGGTGGGGAAAAAAGCCATATTATAAACTGGAGAAAACAATGAAAGAAAAAAAAGTAAAACCGCTTTACAACTTAGAAAAAAATTTAATATTCTTAAAGGAAACTAAAGACGGTGAATTTGCTGAGATCGAACAAAGCTCTTTTGAGTATCTCAGAACTCACATTGATGCGCAATATATCAACACAGACACTCAAGAGTATTACCACAGCTTTAGCAGTTAACTATTTGGAGATGGGGATCTCTCCCCATCTCTCTATTTCAATTAAACCAATTAGCATAAAATCTTTCCAACTTCATTTTTTTTTAAAAAAGAATTATTTCTAAAACACCAGTAAAAACAGGCCTCTTAAAAAATAGTTGTAAAAGGGTAGAAAAAATTAAACTTGGAAAGGATTTTTCATTATATTGTGTCTTAACATTTTGTTTTAAAAAGATATCCTATTAAAAATAAAAATTTAAATCTGCAAGATTGCTTGCCAGAACGGATATAATATTAATAATTCTGCAAGATGGAATTTGCCAATATTTTTTCGCCTCTAAAAAAACCCCCGACCCTGAAAACCCGCACAAAGTATGGATATAGTCGCCTTAAAGTACCATAAAAGTCGCCATTAATCCCCTATCCACAATATTCTGACATTGTCTGCCCCCCTATATTTGGTTACGCTAAGTCTCCAATCAAGTTGAATGGGGATTTAATTTTTTTGATTTTGCTTGGCCAAATATAATTGAATAAGTCGAAGCTACAATTATCCTGTCAGAATAATGACCAAGACTATGATTTCTATATTTCAAGTTTAAAGAACTATGGAATTTTAAATTGACAATTAAAAATATTATTGTTAAATATCACGAATATAGTGGTAGAAGGATTGGCAGCTCAGTTATAAAATCTTGTTTCAACTCCGCATTTCAAAGTTATTAAGTCTCCGCTCTTCCTGATATAATTTTTAGTCAGTGCATACGATGCCCGGCCTCTTTATTCTTGAAGGATATTTTCCCGCAATTTAACCGAATGAGGATTTAAAAATGGGAAACCCCCTCAAACTCTGCACATCATAGCTCCCAAAGGATTCTTTATTCCGTTGGGGGCTAACTAAATATTTTTTATATAAGCACAGATATCAAAAGAGTCTTTGCGGGCATAAATGCAAGCTCATTTAACAATCAAAAATTCGTATTAAAGGAGTTTATTATGAAAAAGATATTTATGTTATCAATCCTTATTCTATCCGTAATTACCAGTCCTGCCTTAAGTGAAGAATTTGCAAAAGAGGGGACAGGTTCAGCAAAGAATTATACCACAGGAACTTACCAAATTTTAGCGATGGAAAAAGAACGTGTACAAATGAATTACGAAGGCTCTGGGATATCGGCGCCTGACAGCGGGCAAAAAAGTATTTTTCACAATGCATCTATGCACTTTTTGGGGTCGATGCACATAGTCAAGGGCGTCATTGAAGACTCTGGCTTTATTATATATACTCTAACAAACGGAGACAAAATGTTCTTAACCTACAAAACCTCCGGTAAAATGGGGAAACCGACAATTGTCAAAGGAACTGCTATCATTGTGGGTGGTACTGGAAAAATTAGCGGTATACAGGGTGGCGGTGAATTCACTCGATATTCATTACAGCCCCCGGCCAAGGGAAAATTTGCTAGCGTCAGCATAACGAAAAGACATTATAAAATAGTTGAACCTAAGAAGTAATTTATAGGCAGCAGAAAACAAATACAGGATCAGAAATGATCCTGTATTCACTTTGAGAAGATAAAAATAATATTAATTAGTCAGCTAATCTGCAAATTTTTTCCTGGCACCTTTTTTAAAGCCAAAAATAAGATGGATCGGCCACCCAACCACAGGAATAAAGGCAACTATAACCCAGATAACTTTATTTTTAAGAGATCCAAAGTTTTTTGAACTAATATCATTTTTTCTGATATATGTTATTAAAAAATCTTAGTAAGAGTCTGCGAGAGTTGAACCCGATGTCGTCCGCTACTACCAAGGCTTTCCAAGGTGGGTGATCCACATATGATCCACTTTAGTGAAAATAAATATTATCTCCAATATGCTGTAATAGGGGCTTGATTCATTTAATTATCCCCTGTCTCATGAGAATATGAAACTACGGGTATCCGTCCCAGGTTGCAATATGGTACGATTTTTTGCCTAAAAAACAACCATAACCCAGGAAGGAGAACCCGCAATGAATTATATAGGAGTAGACTGTCATATTTCAAGTTTAGATTTTGCAGTGGTC
>JAHOYS010000044.1 GCA_019038815.1 Desulfobacterales bacterium
TCTATTCGGGTTCATCAGGCAGGATAATTTTAAAACCGGTCTCTTTTCCTTTTATGGACGTCACATGGATTGATCCGCCATGCTGTTTGATAATAGAATTTGAAATATAAAGACCGAATCCGGTTCCTTTTGTACTTTTTGAAGAAAAAAACAGGTTAAATATTTTTTCTTTTGTCTGAGTGTCCATGCCACAGCCATTGTCATGGATTAAAATCACCAATTGATCTTTTTGTTTTGAAATTTCAAATCTGATTTCATGATCTTTTTTCCGGGTATCAGTCAGGCAGGCGTCAATGGCATTATCCAGAATATTGATCAAGGCTGCCAGCATAAATTCCTTATCAAAATGCATTGTTTGAGGAAAATCAGATTCATTACATGTAAAGGCGATTTTTGTACCTTTCAATTTCAAGTCAATTATTTCTTTAATCTGTTCAATAAAATTTTTTGTATCAATAGCGGTTCTATTGAGTTTTCTTTCCTTGGAATACAATAAAATATCCATGATCATCTTTTTTATCCGGTCAACTGCCTGCTCAAGCAAGTCAAAGCCTTCCTGGATTGTTTTATCATCTTTACTTTTCACCCCGGATCGGGCCACATAAATACCACCGTCAAGGCTGGTTAAAAGTCCTTTGATATTGTGTGAAATGGTTCCGATCATCAGTCCTAAAGATGACAGATGATCTGCCAATTTTGATTTTTCAAGAATGAGAAGTTCAAGTTTTTGAGTGTATTCCAAAAGTTTTTGTTTTGCCACGATTTTTTCAATCGCTTTTTCAATAGCAATTTCAAGGATATCCACATTAACCGGTTTGGTGATAAAATCCATGGCCTCATATTTGAGACTTCGAATGGTCAAATGCATATCCCCGTGTCCTGTGATCATCAAAACTTCTGTTGTTGGATTTTCGCGTTTAACCCTTCTTAATAATTCAATACCGTCCATGACCGGCATTTTAATATCGGTAATGACAATATCCGGTCTTTTCAATTTGAACAGTTCAAAGGCCTTTTTACCATTTTCAGCAAGGAATACGGTATATCCGATATCTTTTAATGCAATCTCAAGAACATCCCGGATATCTTCTTCATCATCGACGATTAATATGGATATTTGATTTTTATCAATCATATTCCCTCAATAATTTTGATTTTCATACACCAGATCATCTGCATCTGCATCAAGCACAGGAAAAGACACAACGCAAACCGCCCCCCCCTTCATTCCCTTCTCTATCTGAATCAAACCGGCACACTCCTTTATAATACCATAGCTGATAGAAAGCCCGAGACCGGTTCCCTTCCCCACTTCCTTGGTGGTGAAAAACGGCTCAAACAATTTGTCTGCAGCCCCTTTTTGAATCCCTGTACCTGTATCATGTATCTCAATGATAATCCTGTCATCAATCAATCGTGTGACAATAGTAATCCTGTCATTCTCACCCCTGTCAACACCCTCTTTTGTCCATTTTTCTTCTATGGCATCTTTTGCGTTGATAACAAGATTAATAAACACCTGCTCAAGTCTGTCCGGATCACCCAGTATTTCCGGCAAAGCCTCATTTTTATCCCAGATAACATCAATGCCATGAATTTTCAGTTGCTGGTTAAACATTTCAAATGTTCTTTGGAGCACATCATTGATACGTATCCGGGCAAGTTTGATTTCTGATTTCCTTGCAAACTGCCGCATATGGTGAATAATTTTTTCAGCGCGATCCACATTACTGTCAACCTTTGAAATAAGTTTATTAAAAACCTCTTTCTCTATTTTTTCATTTTTCCTCATCTTCTTCAGGCAAAAACTGGAGGATGATTTAATAACCGACAAAGGCTGATTCAATTCATGGGCAATACCGGTTGACATTTCGCCCAGGGTAGCCATTTTGCTTGCATGGATCAGATGCTGTTCCGTTTCAAGGCGTTTGGTAATATCATTAATGGTTACAAGCAGCACTTTTCGACTAGAATACTGGGATGGAGACACCCACATGTCAACATAGATGAACCGGTCATTTTTAACAAGATGCTTCACCTTGTTAACCTCCTGGCCGGATTTCATTTTTTTGATCAGTTCTGTTTTTTCATCTTCGATAAAAAAGTCGGAGAATATTTTTTTTAACAACCGTTCTTTGGAATGGCCATACACTTCAAGTGCCTTGATATTGCAGTCACGGATCTCAAATGTCTGGATATCCACGACAAATACAGGATTTGAAATATTGTTGAAAATGGCATGATATTTTTCTTCAGATCTTTTAAGTTCTTTTTCAAGTCTGCGCTTTGATGTGATATCAATACTCATCTCCATGGCTGCAACGACATTTCCCTCAGCATTTGTCACAGGAGAGGTGATAAACATCCAATGATTTTTTTCACCATTCTTACCCATCCCTTCTGCTTCACCGTAATGGGATTTCCCATCTACAAATGTTTTTTCAACCGGACAATCAAAACATTTTTCTTCCAGGCCTTTATATGCAAAATAACAGTGAGAGCCTGGTTTTGGATCAAATCTGTCTTTAAAGACTCTATTCCATGCCTTCAGCCTGTAGTCTTTATCCTGAATCGTAATCATACAGGGCACTGTTTCAAAAAGAGACTGGTATTCATTTTTCTGTCTTTTCAACTCTTCCTGATCAAATCCGATCTGAGTGCCCATCTTTTTTATGGCTGTGCCAAGAAGCCCAATTTCATAATCCTTTCCAATGTCAATGTCTCCATTATATTTGCCTTCTGCGATCTTCCGTGTTCCCTCAATCAGTTTACCAATAGGTTTTTTTACAAATTGCAAACTGAAAAAAAAGATGATTGTCGAAGTGATCAAAATGGTGAAAAAGGCAAATTGTATCATTCCTTTTTTAATTTTTAATATCTGACGGTCTGCCTGTTCAAGGGAGACAACCACATCAAGGGATCCCAGTATCTTTTGATGCTCAGGATGGAAATGGCACTCCGTGGCGCAGCCTGGCTCGTTACAGATGGGCTGGATAATTCCTAAAAGCCTGTGCCCTTTTTCAGATTGAAAGAACCGGGTTCTTTTCTGCATATTGATTTGGGACAGCGGCGGGTCCTGTTGGTGGCAGATATCACAGGCCACTTCTTTAATATTAACGACTTTATCAATCTCTTCTTTCTGGTTGGTAAATTTTATCTGACCGTCTTTATTGTATATCCTGATATTTTCTATTCCCGGCTGGGTGGCGATATTATTAATAATCTGTGTAATATCATCCCTTGAGTTCAACATCATGGCATAATGTGTGCTAAGCTTGATAGAGCTTGTCAGTCTGTCTGTGCCGGCAATTACATTATTCATGATCTGAGTTTTTATATTATTTACATTAAAATAAGCCCAGGCAGATATGGAAAGGATAACCGTCAACCCGACAGAAATAATCAGCTTTGAAACAAGGCTGTGTTTTAAGTATTTTATAAAATTACTCATACTCTTGCTTTCATCAATTTCCCTGCATTTGAAAGATTTAAATCCAGACGGACATCATTTTGGGTCTTTCCCATGGCAAGTCCTAAAAATTGCGGAAGGAAAAGAACCGGGATTTCAAGATCAATACCTTCTTTATGGGATATCTTTTTCTGGCTGCTTTCAAGGTTCATCTGGCACATGGGACATACCGTTAAAATAGCATCAGCCCCTTTTGCAGCCTTTAAAATTTTACCCACAAGCGCCATGCCTGCCTCAGGTTTTGTGCTGGTATTGGATGCACCGCAGCATTGACCGCCCATATCCCATTCAAAGAGTTCAGCCCCTGTTGCCCGTATCAATTCATCCATGGAATGAGGCTCTTCAGGATCATCAAAAACAGTAAAAGGCCGCAGACACTGGCATCCATAATAAGGCGCAATGGTAAAACCAGCCATTTTATTGTGAGATATCTCCTTGATTTCCTCGATATCCACATCTTTTGACAGAACATCCAGAAGGTGCCTGACTATCATATCTCCTTTTAAAACAAGATCTTCTTCGGCAAGTACAGTATTAATTTTTCCAAGAAGGTCTTTATCCTTTTTAATAGCCTCTTCAACCTTTTTTAGATTCAGGTAACAGGCACTGCAAGGCACAAGGATCTGATTTGAACTGTTCATTTTTTCTGCAAGGGCAAGATTTCTTGCCGGGAGTACATAGGATAGCAGATGGCTCTGAGACTCGGCTGCAGTAGCACCGCAGCAGCTCCAGTCCTCAATATCCGTAAGTTGAATATCTACAGATTCCAGTAATACTTTTGTGGAAATATCATATTCAGCAGAGGTTCCTTCCAAAGAACAGCCCGGATAATATAAGTATTTCATCTCATCCCTCCAGTTCCGCCACTTTTTTAAATAATGCAGTTAACTTTCCCTTACCGCCAAAAGGAAATTCAGGCCGAACCTTTCCTTTGGCCATCAGCTTGAGCCCTAAAGATGCATAGGCAAATGGAATCACAGGATTTTTCATTGAAATAAAATAATTAGTCATAAACTCCATCTCCCTGACCCTGCCATGTTTTTTAACACTATCCAAAAAAGCTTCATAAAAAAGAGAGGATCGCTGAAACTGCTTTAATTTCAATTTTGATGCAGCCTGTTTCAAAAGACTCATGGCATGGGTCAACTCAAGCCCTCTCGGGCACCTTAAGGTGCAGTAATAGCAGGATGAACACATGATAAAGGATTTGCTTGAAAAAACTGCGTCTGCATGATCTGTCAGAAGCAACCGCCACATATGCCTGGGAGTGATATCCATGAATTCATTATTTGGACAGGAAGCCGTACAGGTGCCGCATTGAATACATGTTTGTATCATTTCCTTGACTGTCTCTGTCTGTTCCAGCAGACGTTCATTACTAACCTGGCCCATAACCTTCCCCTTTTTATTATTCCATCCAATCACGACAATACCATATCAATTGAATCAAGCATCAGCCGCATATCAAGTCCCTCCAAAACAGCAGAGCCGCTTGGACAGACAGCTGCGCACACACCACATCCCTGGCAGGCAGCAGGGTCGATCACAATTTTTTCTTCCAGCCTGTCAACAGATCGGGCTCCATAGGGACAGGTATCGACACACAGCTCACACAGGCTGCAGATAGCCGTACGGGTGTCAGCAACTGTTTTTCCTGATACCAGGCGTTCATGAGAAAGAATCCTTATGGCCCTGATTGCCGCAGCCTCGGCTGTTGCCACTGCTTCTTCGATTGTACACGGTTTTAAAGACAGTCCGCAGGAAAAAACCCTGTAGTTCATACTGTCCACGGGTCGAAATTTTGAATCCGCTTCCTTGAAAAAATGGAATGTATCCAAAGCTGCCCCATATTGATCTGCCAGTGTCTCTGGAAGATCAGGCAAAATTCCTGTGGCATGAATAACGCAATCAGCCTCGATCTCCACCGGCATATCCAGCAAGAGATCAAAGGTTTTGACAAGAACCTTGTCTTCATGCATTTCAGTCACCGGCTTGTTTGCAGAATCATATTGAAAGAAAATCACACCGGCTTGTTTTGCCTCGGTATAATATTCTTCAAAAAAACCATAGCTCATCATGTCCCTGTAAAGAATATAAACCTGAACATCAGGATTTTTTTCTTTAAGAAAAAGTGCATTTTTCAACGCCCTGATACAGCAGACCCTGGAGCAGTAGTTGTGTTTTTCATCTCTTGTTCCCGAGCACTGGATCATCACAACAGTGTTAAGTTTTTCAGGCTCGATCTTCCGGTCTTGAACAACAATTTCAAATTCCTTCTGGGTTAAAATTTTTAAAGAATCGTCTACATCCGGCTCAAGCGGTGCCTGGCTTCCCCCTGTGGCCAGAATAGTTACCCCGTGAAGAATCGTTTCGCCCAAGTCATTTGTCTCACCCTCTTTTTTTAAAAGAGTGGCAATTTCTCCCGGATGGGATGCTGCGCTTTCAATACTTGTTTTTTTGTGAATTGTGACCTGGCTGTGGGATTCAAGCTGTCTGACCTTTTCATCCAGATACTCTTGAATATCCAGGCCGTCAACTGTCTTGTCCATCCATACCAAATTTCCCCCGATAGTATCATTTTTTTCAACCAGATCCACATGATATCCACAGTCAGCAATTGACAGGGCTGCTGTAATGCCTGCAATACCACCACCAATGACCAGGGCATTCTGGTTGGATTCAAGTCGTTCATTTGGCACGGGATTTTTAAACCTGGCCTTTGATATCAGAATTTTTAACTCTCTATTAATCCGTTGAGTCATTTTAGAAATTTCTAAATCCGGATACTGGTTTAAAATAGAAATTATGTCCAGGGTTTCCACAAGACTTGGATGAAATCCTGCCGCCTTTCCAAGTTCCTTGATCCTGTGTTTGTGAATACAGGGCAGACATGCTCCCAAAACAAGCCGGTTGGGATTTGTTTTTTGAATCATATCTATCAGAGTCTGCCATCCTTCATCCGTACAGAGTTTATCCATTATTTCAACGGATTCATTTTCAGGTATTCTGTCCAGATGCGATTTAAGGCTCTCCAAATCAAGTCTTTGTGAAAAATCGCTGCTGCAAGAACACAACACCGTTAAAATTCTTGGATTTTCCCTTGCCATGACCGCCAGATCCTCCATATCATCCGCATCAATTGCACCTGCATCTGCTGCACCAATTATCTGCTTTCCAGCCTCGTGCATTATTTTACAGGCTTCAAGGGCTGCTGCCGAGGCACAGGTGACAGATTCGCTGATATCTTTAAGCCCTGAAAGGGATCCACCGGATAAAATCCCGGGCCTTGAGGTCTTGACCATAGAAAAAGATCCGGTTTCAATAAATCCCCATTGATTGGTTTCAATACTGTTTTTTAACGCGGCCTCTGTCATCAGTTCAGCCGGTCTCTGGCCTGTTGCCAGTACAACCAGGTCGAAATCATCCTTATGGATATTCCCTCCCATATCCACGTATCTTGCCACAAGGCTTCCATCACCTTTTGCCACATTTTCATCAAGGGAATGAATCCTTGCCCTGACAAATCTGACCTGATTTTCATTTTGAGCGTTTAATTTATATTCATCAAAGGATTTGCCAATTGTTCTCATATCCATGTAAAAAATTGTGGCTTCTATATCAGGACCAAACTTTTCTTTTGCAAGAATGGCTTCTTTTATGGAAATCATGCAGCAGACATTGGAGCAAAACCCGGCTCCTGTCTGGACATCCCGTGATCCAACACATTGAAACCAGGCAATTTTTCGTACAGGCCTGCTGGTTTTCGGATGAATTAATTTGCCTTTACCAGGTCCTGTACCGCTGATAAGCCGTTCAAACTCCATTCCAGTGACAACTCCTGGCAGAACCCCGTAACCATAAGGATTTTTCCCCAACTCCGGTTTGAAAAACTGCGTACCCCCGGCAAGAATCAGGGCATCCACCTGTTCAACCCTTCCTTCGGCAATTTCAAACTCATGATAGACTTTTTTTGTCATGGCAATCAGCACATCCGGGTCAAAGGGTTTGGTCAAATAATCAAGAGCCCCCTGCTTCATGGCATCTACTGCTGAATCAACGGCTGCATAAGCGGTCATCATGATGACACACAGGTCTTCATTTTTTTCTTTTGCCTTTGCCAGCAGCTCAACACCATCCATACCCGGCATCTTGATATCGGTCAGCATCATATTAAACGACCTGTCATCCATCAACTCGAGGGCTTTTTGTCCTGAATCCGCAGTTGTTACGGAAAACCCCTCTTCCTTGAGCCATTCTTTCATGGAATCCCGGACAATTTTTTCATCATCCACCACCAGAATTTTAAATTTTTCTCTGTCCTGTTCTGTAAATTTAATGGCCCCTGTAGGGCATATTTTTTCACACTCCCCACACCGTGTACATGCGGTATAATCAATGGTGTAGGCATTGGAAAATGATTGGGGACTCGGAAGATAAATCGCTTTTCTTTTTGTCAATCCCTCATTAAAAGAATCATTTACAAGAACAGGGCAGACACGTTCACATTCACCGCACCCCGTACATAAAGATGAATCAATCAAGGATGGATTCTGTTTAAGGGTTATAGTTAAATCACCCGGTTCCCCTTCAACAGATATCAATTGTGTTGATAAAAGGATCTCTATATTCTCATGAAAAAGCCCTTTTCTAAGACAATGCTGGGATGATTTGTCCCTGTCAAACATGGGCAGCATCCTGCAATACCCGCATTTGGATGTGGGAAACTGGTTGTCGAGCTGGCATAAAAGACCACCAATGTGATCTGATTTGTCAATGAGAAGAACCTTGTATCCGGTTTCAGCCAGATCCAGTGCAGATCTGATACCGCTCAACCCTGCCCCGGCAACCAATGTCTTACCAATTGCCTTATTCATTTTACCTCCGGCCGCCAACAATAAATGGCATTATAAAAAATCATATTGATCCTGTTATTCTCTTTCGATACCTATAATATCCTCAAACTCTTTTTCATGAAAAACAGACAAGGGAGGCGGTTCATTTTCATCTGTCCCGGGTGAATATTCAAAGGCTGCCTGGGTATTTTGAGCCACACTCTTAAAAAGCTCAAAAACATTTATATCACTGGGGCATGCATTTGAACACTGACCGCATCCCACACAGGCATGACTGATATGGGCCAGCCTGGTAAGATGATAAAAGACCGTATCCGTGGGCAGCTTGACAGCTCCCTTTTTTTCCGCCCATTGATGATATTGAACCGGCTGATGATAAAACACATCAGTATTAAAGACACACTCTTTGCAATAGCAGACCGGGCACATGTTCCGGCAGTTATAGCAATTAATGCACCGGTCAAGAAAAGAATTGAGTTTGGTAATACTGTTGGTTTTCTCTTCAATGTCTTTAATCATTTCCTCATTTGCTTTTAAACCTGCCTCTTTTATCTGTGCCACGACCTCGTCTCGTTTCACAGGCTCGGTCGCTTGCTGCATATTCAGGGTTTCCAGAATATTCTGGCCTGTCTCACTGGCGGATTCCACAATCATACCGTCTGAAAGATCAACACCATGCAAAAGAATATTCATATCCGTGTTAACGGGAAAAGGATTCTCACAGGTATTACAGGCACTGCTGAAATTAAATCCATTAAGGGTTTTGTCATTTTCTGAAAATACCTTCTGGATATAAGCATCATCATCCAGTGGATCTTTTTCCATATACGCTGTATAATCAGACGATGACAGTGCTTTGGGGCAGTCAATTCCAATAAGAATCAATTCCTGCCTGGACCCTTGTTTGAGTTTTATCAGTTCAATAAATGCCCGTATTTCACAGGGCCGTAACAACACAGCGGTTTTCCTTCCCGACAGCTTATAGGAAAGCCGTGATACCATCCTGCCCGAATTCAGCGGAAAGGCAGGGCTTAACGGCACTGCATTATCTACCTGAACTGACTCTGTCACCAGGGACGGCATTATGGAAGACGAATCTTTCAACCGGACCGGCAAAAAAAGGGCATCAATCTCCCGGGTCTCCAGAAGCCGTTTAAAAAATTGCTGCAACCCTTTGGTCAGACTGTTATCCTCGTGCTCTATTTTAATCATCATGGCAAAGATTTCCTTTATCTCATATCACCTTGCTCAATCTTGTCTGAGAAGGCCCTATTTCAATTATTTGATCATTCAGTTGCGTCATGATTTCAGCAAATTCAATGCCGTCGCTTGCCCCGATCCAGGTCAAGTGCAACCGGTCCTTTTCAATTCCAAACCGTGGAAGAATTTCTTTTAACAGCTTAATCCTGCGCCTTGCCTTATAGTTTCCATTAATATAGTGACAGTCTCCGGGATGACATCCACTGATCAAAACGCCATCTGCACCTTCAAGAAATGCTTTGATAACATATTGGGGATCGACCATTCCCGTGCACATGACCCGTATCAGGCGGATATTTGTAGGGTAGGACAATCTTGATGTCCCTGCAAGATCTGCAGCCGTATAGGTGCACCAGTTGCAGACAAAAGCGATAATGACCGGTTCAAACTTTTCCATATTGTTCTCCTTAAAAAATTCCGCCAATTTCGGCAAAAATCTGTTTCTTGGTAAAATGGCGGCTTTGTGCAGCACCGCTTGGACAAACCCCGGAACAACTCCCGCATCCTTTACAGATGGCTTCATTAACAACAGAGACCTGTCTTCTCTCATCAAACTCAATGGCTGTATACGGGCAAAGGCTGATACAGGTTTTGCAGCCGATACAGATATCAGGGTCTATCCATGAAATGGTGGGAGCAATATCAACACGGCCTTTTGTAGCAAGGGCCAGTGCTTTTACCGCGGCTCCCGAAGCCTGAGATACTGTATCCGGGATATCCATGGGCTTCTGGCAGCACCCGCAAAGAAACACCCCTTCTGTAGCCGTATTCAAGGGGCCAAGTTTGGGATGCTCTTCAAGGAAAAATCCATCCGCTCCCTGGTTTACACCAAACACACGCCCCACATCTCCGGCATCTTCTCTTGCCTGGACGGCTGTGCAGAGAATCACCATGTCCACCGGAACCCGAACCAGTTCCCCCAAAAGGGTGTCTTCCGCAATGGCAATCAGTTTTCCCTGCTCAGAAGTATCCTGTGCCTTATCCGTGATCTGGGCCACTTTCCCCCGGACAAAAATCGTTCCCTCTTCCTGGCACCTTTGATAAAACTCTTCATACCCTTCACCAAAGCACCGCATATCAATATAAAAATCATAGACTTTTGTATCGTGTCCCACTTTTTCCTTGATAAGGTGGGTATATTTTAAAGCATACATGCAGCAAACCCTTGAGCAGTATTCATGATAATTTACATCCCTGGACCCGATACAATGGACAATGGCTACACTTTTGGGCTGTTCTGTAAATTTGTTGTTTGTGTCCCGCATCAGAATCTTGCCGCCGGTGGGGCCGGTGGCATTGCTTAACCGCTCAAATTCCAGAGCAGAAAACACATTGGCAAACCTGCCATAGCCGAATTGTTTCAAGGGGCTTGGCTCTAAAGTATCATATCCCGTCGCAAGAATAATACTGCCGGCATTTATCTGCACAGTCTCTTCTTTCATAAAATGATCAATGGCCTTTGCCTCACATACATTGATACATTCCATGCATTCACAGCAGGTCGCACAGTTCAGACACCTTTGGGCTTCCTTTACGGCCTGCTCTTCTGTAAGAGTTGCTTCAACCTCTTCAAAGGAGTGAACCCTTTTTTCAGGATCAACATGTTGAACCAAGACCCTTTCTTCAACCAATGTGTTTAGGGGAATATCTGCATAATTTTCACCGTTTACGCCCTGATTTATCTCATTCTCGTGGCCGGTGTCATTATTTTCCTGATCTGTTTCAATCCTGTTTATAAAATTATCAATTCCGATGGCTGCTTTTCTTCCCTGGGCAATGGCTTCGATAACAGTGGCGGGTCCTGTTACCATATCCCCGCCGGCAAACACATTGTCAAGGGATGTCTGCAATGTAGTCGAATGCGCCTTTATCCGGTTATATTTTGTAATCTCAAGGCTGGGCATGGAATCAGCCCAGGACATATCTGTTTTCTGTCCGATGGCCGGGATAAGGGTATCACACTCGATCATAAATTCAGAACCAGAAATATTTACCGGTCGCCGCCGCCCGGATTCGTCCATTTCCCCCAGTTCATTTTTAATGCACTCAATACCGGTAACCCTGCCATTTTCACTGATAATTTTCATAGGGGCTGTCAGGGTTAAAACTTCGACATTCTCTTCAAGTGCACCGATAATTTCTTCCTCATATGCCGGCATTTCCTGTCTTGTCCGCCGATAAATGATGGAGACCTCACAATCTGTGATTCTTTTTGCACACCTTGCAGCATCTATGGCAACATTACCGCCTCCAACAATTATCACTTTTTTACCGCATTCAGTTTTCTGCCCCAGATTTATATCCCGCAAAAAAGAAATAGCATCAATAACCCCCTTTGTTGAATCTTCACCTTCCAGCCCGAGTGTGAGAGATTCATGGGCACCGGAGCTTAAAAAGACGGCATCAAATCCCTCCTTTGTAAGGCTTTCAAGTGTAATATCAGATCCAAAAGCGGTGTTGGTCATAATACTAATTCCGTGGGCCAGGATATAATTAATTTCTCCGTCAAGGACATCCGCCGGCAGCCGGAAGTCCGGGATTCCGGTCTTCAGCATGCCGCCTGGAACAGACAGTTTCTCAAAAACAGTGACCTGGTACCCTTTCAGACGCAGAAAATAAGCAGCTGTCAGTCCGGCAGGTCCTGCTCCGATCACAGCAATCTTTTCTTTACGGTCGATTATTTCGGGAATATCTTTTATTTCAAGATTTGCCCTGTCTGCGGCAAATCTTTTCAGTTCTTTGATGGCAATGGGTTTATCAACAAGTTTTCGTCGGCACTCGGCCTCGCAAGGGTGGGGACAGACCCTTCCCAAAACACCCGGGAACGGGGCTTTCTCCATAACCAGTTGAGCTGCCTGATCATATTTTTTCTGACCTATCAATTGAACATATCCCTGTACATTGATCCCGGCAGGACAGGTTAATCGACAGGGGGCGGTATCTTTTTTCTCAATATTAAAGGTAATGGGGATTGCCTGGGGAAACGCCCTTCCAATCGCCTTTCTTGATGCCATACCCATATCCCACGGGTTGGGAATGGAAACAGGGCAAACCTGGGCACATTCACCGCAGCCAGTGCATAGGTCTTCATTAATATAGCGTGATTTTTGCCTGACATCCAATGTGAAGTTACCGATAAACCCTGAAACATTGGTCACTTCACTGAAGCTGAGCAGCTCAATATTCGATTCCTGGGCAACTTCCACCATTTTGGGGGTACCGATACAGGCAGCACAGTCAAGGGTTGGAAAAGTTTTATCAAATTGAAGCATATGACCGCCGATTGTGCTGTCTTTTTCAATCAGGTATGCCTTGTGACCTGAACTGCCGATATCAATGGACGCCTGCATACCGGCGATGCCTCCGCCAATGATTACTACATCAGGATTGACTTCGGATGTTTTTGTTTCAAGATGCGTATGAAACTTCACTCGTTGAATGGCAGCCGTGACAAGGTGTTTTGCTTTTTGAGTGGCAAGGTCTCTATCCTCGGTCACCCAGGACACCTGCTCTCTTACTGAAGACATTTGAAAATAGTATGGATTAAGACCTGCCCGCCTGCAGGTTTCCATGAATGTTTTCCCGTGAAGTCTCGGGGAACACGATGCCACCACTACACGATTCAGCTTAAGCTCCCGGATATCCTTTTCAATCATGCTCTGACCAGGATCTGAACACATGAATTTATAATCCCTTGACACCTCAATTCCTTCAAGGGTTGCGACATAGTCCCTTACAGCTTCAACATCCACTTTGCTTGCAATATTCAACCCGCAGTGACAAACATAAAAACCGATTTTCAACGGTTGAGATCTCAAATGGACAGTCTTCACAGGCAGAAGCTTCTCAGACATGTATACCTCCAATCTTAAAAATCCTTTTTCTCCGGGGGAAGTTTAATTATGAATTGGGAACCAGAATCCAAACGGCTTTCCACAACAATGGTCCCTTTATGTTTTTCAACGATCCCATAGGCTGATGACAGCCCGAGACCCACCCCGTATCCTTCACTTTTTGTTGTAAAAAACGGCTCAAAAATAAAATTCAAATCTTCTTTTGAAATGCCCTTTCCATTGTCTTTAATAGAAATAAAAACAAGTTTTTCTTCCTGATTAAAGCCTGTCTCAATCTCCAGATCCCCGCCATTTTCCATGGCATCAATGGCATTAAAAATCAGGTTGATAATACATTGTTCAAGCTGATTGAAATCTCCAAAAACATGGGGAACATCAGGATTGCATTTGACTTTTAAGACAATATTGCTCAACTCAAGTTTATGGTTGCACAACAAAAGGCTGTGTTGAATCAAATCAGTGACATCAATGCTTTTTTGTTCCAGGTTTGTTTTCCTTGAAAACTTCAACAGGCCGGACACAAGATCAGAACATCTCTGGGTCTCAGATTCTATGATTTCCAGATAGGAATTGAACTTACCGGCCTGATCCTGTCTTCGTTCCTCTGTCAGGTCCGATTTCAAATTGCTGCCTTTTCCACTGATACGGATCATGAGTCTGATGTAGTTTAGAATTCCTGACAATGGATTGTTGATTTCATGAACCATGCTTGCAGCAAGACGTCCCAAAGACACCATTTTTTCCCGGTGAAGCAGTTTTGCCTGGTTCGTCACTTCCTGCTCCATGGTTTTAAGATCCATTTCAAGAAGGGTGGTGTAATCAGATAATTGTTTTCTATCAATATACCGCTGCTTGGCCCGTTTCAAAGCCATGTGCAGAACTGCATCATCAACGGGTTTTGAAATAAAATCAGATGCATCATATTGCAGGGCTTTGACAGCCTTTTGAATATCACCAAACCCTGTGGTAACAATAACTTCTGTTGCAGGCTTTATCTTTTTTATTTTTTCAAGAACTTCAAGGCCGCTCATCCCCGGCATTTTAATATCAGTGATAACGATCTGGGGTTCTTCTCTTGCGGCAAGCATGAGGCCTGTATGGCCGTCCGGAGCACAGATGACTGAATATCCGGCATCTTTCAAAGTAACAGATATGATGTCCCGAATATCTTCTTCGTCATCAATCAAAAGTATCTTCCAATTTACCGGCAGGGCCATAAGACTCCTCTCTGTATGTTGTATATCTTAAAAGAGCAAACAACATGCCAGAAGGATATAGATCGGTATTTCAGAATAAAGCCCTTTATTTACGGGGGATTAAGAATCATCTGAAATATTCGAAAAAAAATGATGCGGGTATAGAAGAGCAAGAGTGCAACCCTGTAATGATGCAATATTGCGATTGTAGTTAAGGGTTTTCTTCCTCTTCCCTGCATCCCGGCATTAAAAAGGCAGGGACAAGAGGATTTCCTTTAATATAGGATTCAAGAACTTCGTTGACATTACCGCTGATAAAAGGGATTAACTGAATGGTACCTGCCTCAATCAATGTTGAATAAGCTTGAGAAATAGCGCCGCAGATAAGAACCTTAATGCCCAGAAGACTTAACTCCTCTGCAAGGCTCGCCTCTAATTCCGGGTTAAAGGATTTATAGGATATATTTTTCATTTTATCGTTTTTGATATCTACGATTAAAAGTGTGCGTGCAGAATCAAAAACAGGTGAAATTCTCTCATCCCAGACTGTAACTGCAACTTTCATCCTGAATTTCCCTCACAACATTAAAACCCTGTTTTAAAATTTAAAAGCCCTAGCGCCTCATCCCTCTGCCGGATCCCATTCCCTGACCCTGGCCTCTTCCTGCGCCCTGGCCTCTTCCCATGCCCCGACCCGTACCACCCATGCATCTTCCTCTACCCTGCGATCCGTTATTGCCTTGACCTGTATCATCTGCCACTCCGGATTTTTCGTTAACTGTCGGAGAAACTGAAGGTTTTAATTCGCCCTTTTTGAACTTTCCCACAACATCTTTGATCAACCCTGCCTGTCCTGTGACAACATCGATTTTGCATTCAGAAAACACATTCATGGCATTAGGGCCGCAATTACCAGTCAAAACAGCCTTAACATCCTTTGAATGAATGAAGTTTGCAGCCTGGATACCTGCACCGCCTCCCATGGATTTGTACTCATTGTCAAACACATCAAAGCTCATATCGTCTGTCTGAATTACCATAAAATAGGCACATCTGCCAAATCTAGGGTCTATCTGGGAATTCATATCTTTTCCTGTCGAACTTATACCAATTTTCATATTATGCACTCCTCTATGTAAGTATAATAAAATTGAGATTTTTATTTATATTCCCTTTTTTAATCTGACCATGACTAATCATAACCGCAAGGAGCATGCCAACTTCAATTATAATGTTCGATAAAAAAATAAAACAATGATTATAGTAGGTTAGGAAAGGTGCTGCATAGAATATTTTTTTAGCGGTGTTATAAAATTGCAGAAATGCAACGGTATGGAGGCTCAGAATTGCAGCATTTCAGGCAAACTTCATCTTTTAAACCGGCCGTCGATTTTAGGAAGCTTTATCCCAAGCTTATTAATTTTTCGAAACAGTGTGCTTTTGTGTATGCCAAGATCTTTGGCAGTAGCTTTGCGGTCATAATTGTTCTTTTTCAAAAATGCCTTGATAACCTTGATTTCTGCAGCTTTCAAAGGAAACTGTGAAAAATTATCTTCTGTTGCTATCATGGATTGCCGTGTAAGCGTGGAAGGCAGATGCTCCTTTGTGATGTCTCCTTTGGAACACAGCACAAACGCGTGTTCGATAATATTTTCAAGCTCTCTTATATTCCCCGGGTAATCATGTGTCATCAAGATCCCAAGAGCTGTTTTATCTATTCCACTCACAGATTTTCCGCGTATTTTATTCAGGCTGGCGATAAAATGATCCACAAGAAGGGGGATATCTTCCATCTTCTGCCTAAGCGGGGGCAATTTTAACTGCACAACATTAATGCGGTAAAAAAGATCCTGCCTGAATGTACCCGCATCAACCATTTTAGATAAATTTTTATTTGTGGCGGCAATGAGCCTTACATCTGATTTTTCCTTTTTAACAGCTCCAAGAGGCAAAAACACCTTTTCCTCTAAAACCCGAAGAAGCTTTACCTGAAACGAAGGGCTCGTATCTCCAATTTCATCCAGAAGGATAGTCCCTTTATCTGCAGCGGCAAACAGTCCCGGCTTGTTCTTGGTTGCATGGGTAAAGGCACCTGCTTTATACCCGAACAATTCCGATTCCAGAAGCGTATCAGGGAATGCACCGCAATTAATCGCAACAAAGGGCTTGTCTTTTCTTGAGCTCAGATCATGAATCGCCCTTGCTATCAACTCTTTACCCGTACCGGTTTCCCCTATGATCAGTACGGTGCTGTCACTTTGAGAGACTTTCGGCAGGATTTTAAATATATCCCTCATTGCCTGGCTGCGGCTGATCATATCTCCCATTTGAAACCTGCCATAGAGTTTTTTTCGTAATTCCTCCACAAGGCTGTGGTCCCTGAAGGTCTCAACTCCACCGATAATATTCCCGTTTTTATCTTTTAACAAAGATGTAAAAACGGTTGTTGGAATCCGTTTTTTCTTATTATTAACAATATATGTGGAACTGCTGAAGAATGATTTGCCTTCCTGCATGGTTTTTTTTAATGCACATTCATCCTGGCACATATTTGATCGAAACACATTCCAGCAATGCCTGCCGATTGCATCTTTTCGTGATATGCCGGTAATTTTTTCAGCCGCACGGTTAAAGGACATGATTTTCCACTCATGATCAACCGTGAAAACACCGTCAGATATGCTTTCAAGAATAATTTCAGTTGTATTCTGAGTGAATGTATTCAATGGATTCCTTTAAAATTGTTTTTTGGACAAATCAGGCTTTATTATCGGGTCAAGAATATCTTTTACTTTCATTTCCCTGTCAGCACTAAATATGTCAACATAATGATTTTTTAGCAAGTGTAATGATATTAAAAACATGATACATACACCATAATTTTCATTTGACAGCGGCAGGATTTACATGAATATATCAAAAATTGTTCTGGTGCAGCCACCCATACAAGATTTTTATCTGACAAAAAAGAGAACCATTCCCTACGGACTTGCATCCATTGCCGCCTCCCTTATAGACAATGGGTTTGACGTTGAAATACTGGATTGCCTTGCAAGCCATAAATCTAAGAAAATTAAATTACCCGGGGAGTTTTCCTTTCTAAAACCCTTTTACGGCAAAAATGATATGTCTGCTTTTTCTCTTTTCCATGCTTTCAGGCATTTTGGATACAGCTATGAATATGCCGGAACAAAAATCAGAGAAAAAGAACCGTTTATTGTTGGAATTTCCTCCCTTTTTACAGCATATTCAAACCAGTCCATAAAGACAGCCATAATTGTAAAAAAATTTTACCCGAAATGTAAAATTGTATTGGGAGGCCATCACCCTACCCTTTTCCCTGAAAAAGTACTGGAATGTGATGCCATTGATTTTGTGCTCCAAGGAGAGGCAGAGACCAGCATGACCGATCTTTGCAAAGCATTGAAAAACAACACCGATCTAAAGCAGGTCCCGGGAATCGCCTTTAGAGAAAAGGATGCGTGTTTTGTTGCAGATCCTGCATGGATAAAGGACTTATCTGCCATCCCCATACCGGAAAACCAGCTTATAAATCATGGCTTCTACCAGAGAAAAAACCAGGCCTCAACCACTATCGTATCCAGCCGGGGCTGCCCCATGCAATGCTCCTATTGTTCTGTTTCCGCCTCATCCGCCCATGCCTCGTTCAGGCAGCGGTCTGTTGAGAATATCTTTGATGAAATTAAAATACAGACAAGAGACGTTGATGTCGGCTTTATTGATTTTGAAGATGAAAATCTTTGTTTAAACAAGAAATGGTTTATAAAACTTTTTTCAAAAATAAAATTTCATTTTAAAGATAAAAAAGTTGAGCTGCGCGCAATGAATGGTCTTTACCCTCCGGCTATAGATGAAGAGATTGTCAGTTTAATGACAGACTGCGGGTTTAAAACACTCAATCTGTCACTGGGGTCAGCTTCAAAAACCCAGCTTGCAAAATTCAACCGGCCTGATGTCAGAAAAGCCTTTGAAAATGCACTTGATCTTTCACAGAAATATGGCCTTGAAACGGTTTCATACATAATTGCAGCAGCACCCGGTCAGACAGCAGAAAGTTCGTTAAAGGATCTTTTATATCTTGCTCAAAAAAGAACCCTTGCGGGCCTGTCCATCTTTTATCCGGCTCCAGGCAGTCTTGATTATGAACTTTGTAAAAACAATAAAATTTTACCTGATAATTTCAGCCTGATGCGATCCAGTGCCCTTCCGCTGGATGACACAACAACAAGAATCGAAGCGGCCACCCTGTTAAGGCTTTCCCGCATCCTTAACTTTATGAAACATCTCATGGATTCAGAAAGAACCATTCCTGAATCAAGACCCTTTTACAGCCTGAAAAATCCTGAAACAATAAACCGGGAACCCCTGTCTAAAATACTATTACAATGGTTTTTGCATGACGGGAAAATTCGGGGTGTCCATCCCAATGGAGAGATCTATATTCATCTGAGCGATATCAATCTGACACAAACCTTTATCAACCAAATAAAAAATATTCATATAAAAGGCGTGAAACCCCAAATCAACCTGGTTTAAAATTCTTTAAAGGATTATTTATGAAAATTGCAATAGTTATCTGTCAAGACATACCTGAGGTATTATGGAATGCATTTAGATTAGCCAATATGATGCTTGAAGGAATGGAAGATGTCACTATCTTTCTTAATGGGCCATCCGTTAAATACGAAGAACTGGACTCCACTCAATTTCCACTTATAGAGTTATCCAAAATATTTACCCTTTCCGAAGGAGAGCTATTAGCGTGAGGTAAGTTAATAGACCTTCACGGCGTGAAGGAAGGATATCATAAAAGCGGAACCCAGAAAAATCTTTATGATCTAATTAAAGAAAGCGATAAAATTATTACCTTTTAGATTTCGGATACGATTGTAAAAAGTTTATTTGCTTTGCACCACAATATATATTATTGTGCTTTTCATGCAGATTGACCAGAAGATTAAAGGAACTTCGCATGACAAAAAAACC